>NZ_CP024633.1:4500000-4776697 GCF_004924335.1 Mycobacteroides salmoniphilum
CTCCAGGTACGGCGGATACGGCAGCTTGAGGTCCATCTTGGTGCTCTTGTACAGAGTCGACTTGAGATGGCTGAACTCATCGAAACCGGCCTTGCCGTGGTAGGCGCCCATACCGCTGGCACCGACACCGCCGAAGGGCAGGTTCGGGATAACAGCGTGGTAGAGCAGATGATTGATCACCGTGCCACCGGCAGGTACGTCATCGATAAATCGGTTGCCGATCCGCTTCGACTCCGTGAAGGCGTAGGCCGCCAACGGCTTTGGCCGAGAATTGATGAAGTCGATGGCGTCGTCGAGAGAGTCGGCGGTCAGCACCGGCAGGATCGGACCGAAGATCTCGTTCTGCATGAGTGGCTCGTCCGCGCTCGGATCCACCACGATCGTCGGCTCGATGGTGAGCGCGGAAGCATCGGAGGCACCGCCAGTGGCAACCTCACCTTCGGTCGCGGCCAGGTAACCCACCAAGCGATCGAACTGACGCTGGTTGACCACGCGCAGTCCCTTGGACTCCTTGTCGGCCTGGAACTCGGCCCACGCGGCCGTGATCTTCTCGACGAGTTCATCGCGAACCGCCGGGTCGACGAGGACATAGTCGGGAGCCAGACACACCTGACCTGAGTTGAGGCCCTTCATGTATCCGATGCGGCGTGCGGCGACCTCGATATTGGCATCGGCGGCCACGTAGACGGGTGACTTGCCACCCAACTCCAGCGCGACCGGCGTCAGATGTTGCGCGGCGCCTTCCAAGATGCGCTTGCCGATCTCGGTGCCACCGGTGAACAGTGCCTTGTCGAAACCCTGCGCCAGCAGTTCTTGCGTCACCGCACCGTCGCCCTCGACGACGGCCACTGCGTGCGGGTCGAGGTACTGCGGAATGAGTTTGGCCATCAACGCCGATGAGGCGGGCGCGATCTCCGAGGGCTTGATGGCCACGGTGTTGCCGGCCGCCAGCGCGCCAACCACAGGCCCAAGCGTCAGGTACAGGGGGAAGTTCCAGGCACCGATAACGAGCACCGTGCCGTACGGCTCAGGTACCGACCACGCCTTGGCGGGCTGCTGGGCCAGCGGAAGACCCCGCACCCGCTTGCGTCGCATCCAGCGCCGGAGGTTCTTGCGGGCATAGACGACCTCGACGACCGACCCGACAACATCGGCGATCCAGGCTTCGGCCGAGGAGCGCCCCAGGTCCTCGTGCAACGCGGTGGCGATCGCGGCCTCGTTCTCGGTGAAGAGCCGTTCCAGGCCGACGAGCTGCGCCTTGCGCCAATCGTATTCGCGAGTCCTACCCGTCGCGAAGGTCTCGCGCAGGCCCCGAACGATCCCCGGAATGCGTGAGGGCTCGGACGCGGCGTCCTGGTCGGCGGGCGTAGAGATCTCGGTGGTCATATCCGTTCCTCTCGATGGCACGCTCATCAATGAGCACATCTCCGCAGGTCACGTACGCGTACCCGGACGAGCGATGGCAGCTGAGTGAGCTGTATCACCGATGGTAACCAACCAGTTGGGACCTGAGAACCCCGCACCCCCGGGGGCCGAGCTCCGTCAGCCCTTGAGCTCGGCCTCTATCAGGGTGTTCCCGCGCAAGTCCTCTTCGCTGTAAGCCAGGCGGCCCGCATCCGACATCTCCACCTCGGCCGGAATCGCCCGAACCGTCCACCCACGACCGGCGAGCCATTGGGGGACATCGGTGCGGTTCTCGTCGTGGTACATCAGCGATCCGACGTCAAGAGACTCTCCGTCCATTCCCGCCAGCTTGCGGGCCCGGTCGAAATGTTCGCGCATCTTGCTGCGGAACTCGTGTCGCTTGGCGTTGTCCGGTCCGACGGCCTCGACGGCGATCCTGCTGCCCGGAGCGCTCTGATCCACGATCAGTTCGAAGAGCCGATCCTGCGCCTCGGTCGGCAGATACATGAGCAGCCCTTCGGCCAGCCACGCCGTGGGCGATGTGACGTCGAACCCCTCCTGCTGCAGCGCCGCCGGCCAGTCCTGCCGAAGATCGACGGGCACCTCGCGGCGAAGGCAGGCAGAACGCACATCGTGCTCATCGAGTGTTTGGCGCTTGTACTGCAACACGAGCGGCTGATCGATTTCGTACACGGTGGTACCCGCGGGCCAGTCCAGTCGGTACGCACGAGAATCCAGGCCGGCGGCCAGGATCACCACCTGGGTGATCCCCGCGCGCGACGCCCGTTCAAAGAATCCGTCGAAGAATCGAGTGCGGACCGCCTGGTAATCCACCGCGTACTGCATGATGCGGTCGGCTTCGGGGTCGAGCTCGGCGAGCTGCTGGCGCAGCTCATCGCTCGCGATCACTGACCAGGACCCGGCACCCGCACGTTCGACGAGGAGCTGCGCGAACGGATCCTTGATGAGCGGCGTGTCACTACGGGTTTCGGCCGCTCGCGCCGCGGCCACCATGACCGCGGTGGCTCCCACACTGCTCGCGATGTCCCAGCTGTCATCATCGGACCGGGCGGTGGTCGCGTCGGTCACCGCAGTTCTCCCTGGATCAGCTGGCCGCGGAATGTTCCCTGCTCAGCATCCTCGGGCACCGGCCTGCCCAGCCGCGCCATCTCGTCGTGCGCATCAGTCTTGGTCACCGACCATCCGTGTGCCCCAAGCCATTCCGCCGGGTCGGCCCGGTTCTCGTCCTCGTAGATCAAGTTCTCGATCGTGACATCGACATCGATGGCGGTCTTGAACGCGGCACGCACCTGCTCCCGGCGGGCCGCCTCCTCCTCGCTCTCATCCAGGATCAGCTTGCCCTCGTATCCCTCCACGGCAATGTGGCTGCCCGGGGCGCTCAATACACCGATGTTCACGAACAGACTGTCCTGAGCGTCGGCGGGCAAATACGGCAGCAAGCCTTCGGCAAGCCACGCGGTGGGTTGCCCGGAATCGAATCCGGCCGCACGCAGCGCGGCCGGCCAGTCCTCGCGCAGATCGATGGCCACGCCGCGTCGTTGCGCCTTCGGTTGATGGGCGGCAAGCACGGAGGCCTTGAATTCCAGAACCTGGGGTTGGTCGATCTCGAACACGGTGGTGTCGGCAGGCCAGTCGAGCCGGTACGCGCGGGAGTCCAGCCCCGAAGCCAGGATGACGATCTGCCGGACGCCCGCCGCGGTCGCCGCCAGAAAGTAGGCGTCGAAGAAATTGGTGCGCGTGGCCTGGTAGTCGACCATCCGGCCGTAGATCCGGCCCGCCTCGGGATCGGGCCATTCGATGTCGCCGGTCACCAACCGCTCCCAGCCCGTCGATTTACCGGTCGCGTCGACCAGTATCTGAGCGAACGGATCGTTGATGAGCGCGTCGGCACGCAGTGTCTCGGTAGCGCGAGCGGCCGCCACCCCGAGAGCGGTCGCGCCCACGCTGGAAGTGATGTCCCAGCTGTCCCCGTCGACCCGCATGTGGCTCCTCTCACGGCAAACTAGACCCAATAGTGAGCAATGCTACCGATCTCCATCGGTGGCCGGCATTGTGCCGCGGGTCACATTCGGCCTGTTCGGGCGCAGGTGACCGCACCATTCATTCATTTGCCCGCCACTTTGGATAGGCTGTGCTGCAGAACGTCAACCGCCCAGACACACTTGGTCAATTTATGCAGTTCCTACCCGGATCTGGCATAAGGTTCATCATCGAATCCGTTTGATGACCCACCCTGGCGAAGTTCGCTGGCAGAGGGCTTACTAAAATCCGGTCCAAGAGATAGCTCAGATGAAGTTCGAAAGGGGATAGAACGTGCTTGCCACGTACATGTCCACGGGGGGATGTCAATAATGGCCAAACCATCTACCGCAAATGGCGGCTTTCCGAACATCGTCGTGACCGGCATGGCCATGACGACGTCGATCGCACCGGATGTCGAGGGCACCTGGAAGGGACTGCTCGCCGGCGAGAGCGGCATCCGCACCCTCGAAGACGACTTCGTGGCCCACTACAACCTGCCGGTGAAGATCGGCGGGCACCTCAAGGTCCGCGACTTCGACAAAGGCATGACGAAAATCGAGCACCGTCGTCTGTCCTACGTCCAGCGCTTGGCAGCGATTATGGGCCGCCAGGTCTGGGAGGACGCCGGGGCTCCCGACGTCGACCTGGAACGTCTGGCGGTGTCGGTCGGCACCGGTCTCGGCGGCGCCGAGAAAATGGTCGAGGCCTACGACGATATGCGCGCCAAGGGTACGAAAGTCGTTTCGCCCCTGGCTGTTCAGATGTTCATGCCCAACGGAGCGGCCGCCGTCATCGGGCTGGAGCGCAAGGCCCGTGGCGGCGTCATCACTCCCGTATCGGCATGCGCGTCGGGCAATGAGGGCATCGCGCACGCGTGGCGTCAGATCGCCTACGGCGATGCCGATATCGCCATCTGCGGCGGTGTCGAGGCGGCCATCGAGGCCGTCCCGATCGCGGCGTTCGCCAACATGCGCATCGTGATGTCGACCGATAACGACAACCCCGCAGGTGCCTCGCGTCCGTTCGACAAGAATCGCACCGGCTTCGTCTTCGGCGAGGGCGCCGCACTCATGGTCATCGAGACCGAGGAACATGCCAAGGCGCGGGGAGCTCGGATTTACGCTCGCCTACTCGGTGCAGGCATCACGTCGGACGGTTTCCACGTCGTGGCACCGCATCCGGACGGCATCGGCGCCGCCAAGGCAATGAACCGGGCCCTGGAGACCGCCGGACTGGACGCCAAGGACATCGACCACGTCAACGCCCATGCCACCGCAACAAGCGTGGGCGATGTCGCCGAGGGCAAGGCCATCCATAACTCGAACCTGCACCACGCCGCGGTCTACGCACCCAAGGGCGCCCTCGGGCACTCGGTGGGTGCGGTCGGTGCCGTCGAAGCCGTCATCACAGTGAAGTCGTTGCAGGAGGGCATCATTCCGCCCACCCTCAACTATGAGACGCCTGATCCGGAGATCGAACTCGACATCGTCAGCAAGGAGCCCCGCAAGGGCAACTACAAGTACGCGATCAACAACTCGTTCGGGTTCGGTGGCCACAACGTGGCAATCGCCCTCGGCAAGTACTGATCCATTTCTCTTCCCTGACTCGCCGTCTGGCTGCGGATTCGTATCGCACGATTCCGCAGCTAGGCGGCGTGTCGGCGTTCGGGCGCTGGCCTACCGGAACGCCGGGATACCGGTGAGTGCCTGGCCGATGACCAGCGTGTGCATCTCGCTGGTGCCCTCATAAGTCAACACCGACTCCAGGTTGTTGGCATGCCGCATCACCGGGTACTCCCCCGAAATACCGTTCGCACCAAGGATTGTTCTGGCCGTCCTGGCGATCTCGATGGCCTCGCGCACGTTGTTGAGCTTGCCCAGGCTGACCTGCGGTGTGGTCAACGTGTCCGCGTCCTTACGACGGCCCAGATGCAATGCCAACAACAGACCCTTGCCGTACTCGAGTGTCATGTTGGCCAGCTTCTCCTGGGTCAACTGGAATCCAGCGATCGGGCGATCGAACTGTTCTCGGGTCTGGGCGTAATCGAGTGCGGTACGTAGGCATTCACGCGCCGCACCCATCGAGCCGAAGATGATGCCGAAGCGCGCCTCGTTGAGGCATGACAGCGGTGCCTTGAGCCCGATCGCCTCCGGTAGCCGGTTCTTCTCCGGCACCCGCACATCGCTGAGGTTGAGTTCGGCGGTCACCGACGCGCGCAAGGACATCTTGGACCGGATGGTCTGGGCGTTGAATCCCGCTGAATCGGTCGATACCAGGAATCCACGAACACCCTCGTCCGTCTGCGCCCAGATGACAGCGACGTCGGCGATCGACCCGTTGGTGATCCACATCTTGGTGCCGTTGACGATCCAGTCGCTGCCATCGCGCCGGGCATGGGTGCGCATTCCGCCGGGGTTGGACCCGAAATCGGGTTCGGTCAGACCGAAACACCCCAGCTCCTCCCCCGTCGCCATCCGCGGCAGCCACTTCTGTTTCTGCGCATCACTGCCGTAGGCATAGATGGCGTACATCGCCAGTGATCCCTGCACACTGACCAGTGACCGGATCCCCGAGTCGCCCGCCTCGAGCTCCATACACGCCAGTCCGTATGCGAGAGAGGATGTTCCGGAGCATCCATAACCCTGCAGGTGCATACCGAGCACACCGATCTTGCCCAGCTCCAACGCAAGCTTGCGTACCGGTAGGTCACCGTCTTCGTACCAGCGCTGAACGTTGGGAACCACGCGCGCCTGAACCAGCGCACGCACGCTGTTGCGAATCGCGCGTTCCTCGTCGCTGAGCAACGCGTCGATACCGAACAGCTCGTCGGGGTCACTTCGGTCAGCATCCGCAGCCATGTCGCAGACCCTAGCGCCCGGGGGCCTTGCCCCGGCCAGGAACTGAAGCGGTACAGCCGCTCAAACCTGCGGAGCCAGGGAAGCCTACCCTCGGAAATATGTCCTCCCCCGACAGGCCGCATCTGGTTCCCGGCCCGGACCACCCCATCGACATCGCGCCCTCCGGTACCCGCGTCGTGGTCACGTCCGGCGATGTCACCATCGCCGACACCACCCACGCGCTGCGGCTGCAGGAGTCCACCTATCCGCCCGTGTACTACCTCCCACCCGACGCGGTGAACTGGGAGGTGCTCCAGCGCACCGATACCCACACCTACTGCCCGTACAAGGGCGAGGCGTCGTATTACTCGGTGCACACACCAGAGGGAACGATCGAAGACGCCGTCTGGACCTACGAAGACCCGTATCCGGCGGTCTCCCCGATCGCCCGTCATCTGGCCTTCTATCCCGACCGGGTCAACGTCACCGCGCAGTGACCGCACCCGTATGGCGACCCCCTGGTTGCTGGCGTACCTTGTGCGCATGACGACGGTTCAACGGCGAGCTTTCAACGACCAGGTGACGCGGTTCTGGGGCCGTGCCGCCAAGGCATACGACTGGGCACCGCTACAACAATGGGTGTACCGACCCGCGCAGGACGAGATAATCGCCCTACTACGTCAACACAAGTCCCAGCGGGTCGTCGATATCGCCTGCGGTACCGGCATTCTGGCGACACGCATCCAGGAGGAACTCGGACCCGAGCGGGTGCACGGGGTCGATATGTCCGAAGGGATGCTCGCCCAGGCGAAGGCCCGATCGGCGCTGGTCGACTGGCAGTTCGCGCCTGCCGAGAAGCTGCCGTTCGACGACGGTGCGTTGGACGCGGTGGTGTCCACCTCGGCGTTCCACTTCTTTGATCAGCCCGCTGCGCTCGCCGAATTCCATCGGGTGCTGGCTCCCGGCGGATTCACCGCCATCACCACATTCACCCCCGACCGCGCCTCCGCCCCGATCCTGCGCCGAATCTTCGGTGACCGCGTGCCCGCAAGCGTTCCGTCGAAGGCCGAGATGCGTCAGATGTTCGAGACCGCCGGATTCGAGGTTGCGGTGCAGCGACCGGTGCGCCACCCCTTCACTCTCCCCTTCGTGGAGTTCGATCGACTCACGGTGGGCATCAAGCAATGACCCGGTGGCTGCTGCTACGCGGCCTGAGCCGCGAGAAGCGCCACTGGGAGCAGTTCCCGCAAGTCTTCGCCGAATCGCTTGGTGTTCAGGTGGAATGCCTGGACGCACCAGGATTCGGCACCGAGTTCCAGCGCACCTCGCCCGCGAGCATCTCCGCGATCACGGACGACATCCGATCCCGGCTGGACCGTGGCGGTGACACGTGGTCACTGCTCTCCATATCTCTGGGCGGCATGATCGGACTCGACTGGTGCGCGCGTTATCCCGGGGACTTCGAGCGCGCCGTCATCATCAATTCGAGCACCGCCGCGACCCCGGTGTGGCAGCGGTTTCTGCCGTCGTCGATTCCCAACCTGGTGCTCGGACGGTTCCGTGCCGACGTGCCGCGCGAGCGCGCGATCCTGGCGCAGACCGCCAACAACCCCGACCTCGATCTCGAGGCACTGTCCCGGCGGTGGGCCGGGTACCTGCAGACACAGCGCCCCTCCAGCGCCAGCATCGCCCGCCAGATCACTGCGGCCATCGCCTTCCGGATACCGAAACGCATCGATACCCCGCTGTTGGTGCTGACCTCCGCCAATGATCGGCTCGTGAGTTCCTCTGCGTCGGGCACGATCGCCAACACATTCGGCGCCCCCTTGGCGGTGCATACTTCCGCCGGGCACGACCTTCCCCTCGACGACGGCGTATGGATCGCCGAGCAGGTAAGACGGTGGATCGACTAAATTCACCAGCTGTGCCACAACGTCTTTCGGCTTGGCGATTCGTCACCACTTTTGGCGTCATCAGCATGTTCGCCGATATCGTCTACGAGGGCGCGCGCTCGATCACGGGGCCGCTCCTGGCGTCACTCGGGGCAACCGCTCTCGTCGTGGGCGTGGTGACCGGAATCGGCGAGGCCGCGGCGCTGGCGCTGCGCCTGGTGTCGGGCCCCCTCACCGACCGCACCCGCATGTTCTGGAGCTGGACCATCGCCGGTTACGCGCTCACGGTGGCCACGGTCCCGTTCCTGGGTCTGGCCAGCGTGCTCTGGGTTGCCGCCACTTTGGTAATCGCCGAACGTGTGGGCAAGGCGGTACGCAGCCCCGCCAAGGACACCTTGCTCTCGCACGCCACCTCAGTCACTGGCCGCGGCAAGGGTTTCGCGGTACATGAGGCCATGGACCAGGTCGGCGCAATCACCGGTCCATTGGTGGTGGCCGGCATGCTCGCACTCACCCAGGGGAACTACCTGCCGACATTCGCCGTCCTGGCGATTCCGGGAGCCGTTGCGCTGGCCCTGCTGTTCTGGCTTCGCCGGCGGGTACCCCATCCCGAACGGTATGAAGACACTGCGGACACACCTGACACACCGGCCGTGCGCCAGAAACTCCAACTGCCGATGAGATTTTGGCGGTATGCGGGATTCTCCGGGATCACCGTGTCCGGATTCGCAACCTTTGGTGTGCTGTCATTTCACATGATCGACCGGGGCGTCCTCGTACCCGCCGCAGTGCCGTTGGTATACGCCGTCGCGATGGCCGCCGCCGCCGTCGCTGCCCTGTTCTCCGGCTGGACGTACGACCGGATAGGACCGAAAACCCTTGTGGTTCTGCCCATTGTCGGCGCCGCCGTACCGATGCTGGCATTCACGGACTCCTTGGTGGGCATCGTGCTCGGTGCACTGCTGTGGGGCACCGCCGTCGGGATTCAGGAATCCACCCTGCGTGCTGTGGTCGCGGACCTCGTGCCGCCGCCGCGTCGGGCCACCGCGTACGGGGTTTATGCGGCCGTGCTCGGCACGGCAACCGCGATCGGCGGGACGCTCACGGGTTACCTCTATGAGGTGTCCATTCCCATGCTCATCGCGGTGGTCGGTGTGATTCAGTTGGTCGCATTGATCGCCGCCGCACCCACCGTGCTGCGGCACGCCGATCAGGTGTAGGGCAGGCGGCTGCTGGCGTCCTCGTCGACGTGGACACTGCGGCCAATGTAGGGAAACGCACGCTGTGCGCAGGATTCGCGCACGCACACCTTGCAGCCCGGACCAATCGGCACGGCGGTTGCCGGATCGTCGATCGCGATTCCTGTCGAGTACACCAGGCGATGTGCGTGGGCGATATCGCATCCGAGCCCGATCGCGAACGACTTCGGCGTGCTGAGGAATCCACCTGTTGACGTGCTACTGGTGCGCGCGACCCAAAAGTACGTACGGCCATCGGGCATCTCCGCGACCTGGGTCACAAACTGCCCGGGGTTCGAAAACGCCTCGTGCACGACCCACAGGGGGCAGTTTCCACCCACCCTGGAGAAGTGAAATGCCGTGGCGGATTGACGTTTCGAGATATTTCCCGCGCGATCGGTGCGCACCAGGATGAACGGAACCCCACGCATGGAGGGACGCTGCAGGGTGGACAACCGGTGACAGACGGTCTCGTGTCCGACCTCGAACTGCCGTGCCAGGATGTCGACGTCATACCGGCTGGACTCCGCCGCATGGTGAAACTGTTTGTACGGCAAAAGGAATGCACCGGCGAAGTAGTTGGCCAGACCGATCCGGGCGACGCCAAGGGCCTCCGGGCTCAGCTGCTCGGCACCCGAGAGGATTGCCGCCATGGTCTCGGTCTGCGTCAACAGAGCCAATTGGGTGGCCATTTGGAATGCGCGCTGGCCGGGCGTGAGCCAATGCGCGATGCGCAGAACCCCGGCTTCCGTGTCGAACCGGCGCTTGGACGAATCCGAAAGTGCCCCACCCTTGGTCACCGTGGCCGCGATGCCATGATCTTGCTTCAACACCGTGGCCAGCTGCGCGTCGAGCCCGCCGATGTGCAACCCGTAATGCTCGAATAGGTCTTCGGCGGCGGTATCGAGCTCACCGAGATAATTCTTGTGATCGTAGAAGAAGTCGCGAACCTCTTCGAACGGCATAGGACGCAGCGGCTCTCGTATCGAGTCACCGATCGTTGCCGCGTTCTCGGTCGCGCGGTAGCTCTCCAGCTCCGCAGTGACATCTCGCAGCCTGCGGTGCATGCCCACCAGGGTCTGACCCACCGATGGCATTCGGGCGACCAGCTCTTCGAGCTGTAGATCACTCACCTCGCCCACCGCCGCTTCGGTGAATATCTCGCCAAGATCCGCGACGAGCCGCGCATCGGAGTCCGGGGAGAAGTAGTGCGGCGACAGGTCGAACCGTTCGGTGAGCCGCAGCAGCACCGCGACCGTCACCGGACGCGCGTCGTTCTCCAGCTGATTGACGTAGCTCGTCGACAAATCCAGAACGCGCGCGAGCGCCGCTTGCGTCAGGCCACGCTCCTCGCGCAACCTCCGCAACCGCGCTCCGGCGAACGGTCTGGACATGTCGTCAGGATAACTCCATATCTATTTGCAATGTTTGCAAGATATGCCGACTAAGGATACAGAAATACGCATTTACATGGTCTTTCTATCTCCTAACCGCGTGCGTAATGTGCGGATCATGCACGTTCACTCCGTACACACGCGCCGCAGCGCCGACGACTTCCCCCGCGACCAACACCTCGCCTGGAAGATCGCCGAGGTCGCTTCGGACCCCGTTGCCGTTCCCGCCGACACCGAAGCGATGGTCATCAACCGGATCATCGACAACGCCGCCGTCAGCGCCGCCTCGGTCATCCGCCGCCCCGTCACCGTCGCACGCCGCCAGGCGCAGGCACACGCGGTGTCTTCGGGTGGACGCGGCGCCAATGTCTTCGGTGTCAGCGGTGGCTACTCGGCCGAGTGGGCGGCATGGGCCAACGGCGTCGCCGTACGCGAGCTGGATTTTCACGACACCTTCCTGGCCGCCGACTACTCACACCCCGGCGACAACATTCCACCGTTGGTGGCCGTGGCCCAGCAGCTCGGTATCGGCGGAACCGATCTCATTCGGGGTCTGGCCACCGCATACGAAACTCAGATCAACCTGACCCGCGGAATCTGTCTGCACGAGCACAAGATTGACCATGTCGCACACCTCGGCCCCTCGGTGGCCGCCGGCCTGGGCACCATGCTGAAGCTCGACACCGAGACGATCTATCAGGCCATTGGTCAGGCCCTGCACCTGACAACCGCGACCCGGCAGTCCCGCAAGGGGCTCATCTCCAGCTGGAAGGCCTACGCGCCGGCCTGGGCCGGGAAGGTCGCCATCGAGGCCGTGGACCGCGCCATGCGCGGCGAGGGTGCGCCGTCCCCGATCTGGGAGGGTGAGGACGGCGTGATCGCCTGGCTGCTCGGCGGGCCCGAGAAGGTCTACGAGGTTCCGCTGCCGGGTCCCGGCGAGGAGAAGCGCGCGATCCTGGACAGCTACACCAAGGAGCATTCCGCCGAGTACCAGAGCCAGGCTCCCATCGACCTGGCCCGCAGGATGCGCGAGCGCATTGGCGACCTGGAGCAGATCGCAACGATCGTTCTGCACACCAGCCACCACACCCACGTCGTCATCGGCACCGGATCCAACGATCCACAGAAGTTCGACCCCGACGCCTCGCGCGAGACACTCGACCACTCGGTCATGTACATCTTCGCCGTCGCCCTGGAGGACGGCACCTGGCATCACGAGCGTTCGTATGCACCCGAACGCGCACACCGCGCCGAGACGATCGACCTCTGGAACAAGATCAGCACCGTCGAGGATCCCGAGTGGACTCGTCGCTACCACTCGAGCAACCCCGACGAGAAGGCATTCGGCTGCAAGGCCGTCGTCACTCTCAAGAACGGCGAGGTGATCACCGATGAGCTGGCGATCGCCGACGCGCACCCGCTGGGGGCACGCCCCTTCGCCCGGGAGAACTACGTCAACAAGTTCACGGTGTTGTCCGACGGCGTTATCGAACAGCATGAGCAGAATCGATTCCTTTCCGTAGCACAGGGATTGGCCGATCTGAAGGCGGGCTCACTGGGTGCGCTCAATCCGCTCGTGGATGCCGTTGTCCTCGACAAGGCGCCCACGACTCCCGAGGGGATCTTTAAGTGACCTCACTTCTTGCCTCCGCCACGGATGCGGCCGCCAAGCGCGCCGCGTTCCGGGAAGGCTTGGCCTCGGGGGACCTGCTGCGCCTACCCGGAGCGTTCTCGCCGCTGGTGGCCAAGCTGATTCAGGAAATCGGGTTCGAGGGCGTCTACGTCTCGGGCGCGGTGCTGTCTGCCGATCTAGGGCTCCCCGATATCGGTCTGACAACACTCACCGAGGTCTCGGCCCGCGGCCGACAGATTGCCTCGGTCACCGACCTGCCGACGCTGATCGACGCGGACACCGGCTTCGGCGAACCGATGAGTGCTGCTCGTACGGTGACCGTGCTCGAAGATGCCGGGCTGTCCGGCTGCCATTTCGAGGATCAGGTGAATCCCAAGCGGTGCGGGCATCTTGACGGCAAGGCCGTCGTCGAGACCGCGGAGATGGTTCGGCGGCTCCGTGCGGCGGTTTCCGCCCGGCGCGACCCCAATTTCGTGATCTGCGCCCGCACCGACGCGGCGGGCATCGAGGGGTTGCCCGCGGCAATCGACCGCGCAAAGGCCTATGCCGATGCGGGCGCGGATCTCATCTTCACCGAGGCACTCAGCGATATCGGCGAATTCGAGAAGTTCCGTGCCGCGGTCGATGTTCCCCTGCTCGCCAACATGACCGAATTCGGAAAGTCTGAACTCGTGACGGCAGGCCAGCTCCGCGAGGTCGGGTACAACGTCCTCATCTATCCCGTCACGACCCTGCGGCTGGCGATGTTCGCAGTGGAGCAAGGTCTTCGTGAAATCGATTCGGCGGGAACACAGTCGGGCCTGCTGGACCAAATGCAGCATCGCAGTCGCCTGTACGAGCTGCTCCGCTACTCCGAATACAACCAGTTCGACACCGAGATCTTCAATTTCAGCCTCAATGGAGGAGGAGCCCGATGACCACCGCGACCCCGACCATTCACAAGGGACTTGCCGGCGTCGTGGTGGACACCACCGCCATCTCCAAGGTGGTGCCCGAGACCAACTCGCTCACCTACCGCGGATATCCGGTCCAGGACCTGGCCGCCCGGTGCAGCTTTGAGCAGGTCGCCTATCTGCTGTGGCACGGCGAGCTGCCGAATGAGGGCGAGCTCGCGCTGTTCAACCAACGCGAGCGCGCGCAGCGCCGCCTGGACCGCTCCCTGATGTCCCTGCTGGCCAAGTTGCCGGAGACCTGCCACCCGATGGACGTCGTGCGCACCGCGATCAGTGTTCTGGGTGCCGAGGATCCT
Organism: Mycobacteroides salmoniphilum; assembly: GCF_004924335.1. NCBI lineage: Bacteria > Bacillati > Actinomycetota > Actinomycetes > Mycobacteriales > Mycobacteriaceae > Mycobacteroides > Mycobacteroides salmoniphilum. The sequence continues at coordinate 4,513,691 of NZ_CP024633.1, forward strand.
TCCGAGGACGACAGCACCCCGGAAGCCAATTACGCCAAGTCACTTCGCATGTTCGCGGTGCTGCCGACGATTGTCGCGGCTGACATGCGCCGCCGCCGTGGGCTCGACCCCATTCAGCCCCACAGCCACCTCGGCTACTCCGCCAACTTCCTGCGGATGTGCTCCGGCGAGGTTCCGGACCCGGTGATCGTCACGGCGTTCGAACAATCGATGATCCTGTACGCCGAGCACAGCTTCAACGCCTCGACCTTCGCCGCCCGCGTGGTGACCTCGACACAATCCGATATCTACAGTGCGGTCACCGCCGCCATCGGCGCGCTCAAGGGCTCCCTGCACGGCGGTGCCAACGAGGCCGTCATGCACGACATGATCGAGATCGGGGATGCCGCCAAGGCCGCAGAATGGTTGCAGGGCAAGCGGGCCCGCAAAGAGAAGGTCATGGGTTTCGGGCATCGCGTGTACAAGAACGGCGATTCTCGGGTGCCGACGATGCGTGCCGCCCTGGAGGACGTGGCACGGGTTCGTGATGGTCGTCAGTGGCTCGAGATCTACAAGGTGCTCGAGTCCGAGATGGACGCGGCCACCGGTATCAAGCCCAATCTGGACTTCCCCACCGGGCCAGCCTACTACCTCATGGGATTCGACATCCCCTGCTTTACACCGATTTTCGTGATGAGTCGGATCACCGGCTGGACCGCACACATCATGGAGCAGGCAGCGGCGAACGCCCTGATCCGGCCGTTGAGCGAATACTCCGGAAAGCCTCAGCGCTCACTCGCGTCGTAGGTTGACCGCCGAGTGTGCGGTTTGTGTCGACATTTCGCTGATTATCGACACAAACCGCACACTCGATTCGGTTAGTTCGGCATTCTGTCACACAGCAATTGGATGAACAGCTCATCCGGCGGGGCTGCCTCCGGGTCGATGTTGAGGAAGCCGGTGTAGAGCCCATCTGGTGAGTGCACCGTACGACTAACTTGCCCGGCAATGCCCGTGACAACACCCACATAGCCGCGCATATCGTCCACGCTCAGCCGAGGGTCTGCGAGATCGACTGTCACTCGATCTCCCCGTGACGGAATCGCCGCGCCAAACACTTCCGGCGGCCCGTAAACAAACAGCGTTCGTCGGCCTCGGTCCCGCGCGTCGCGCAGCGCCTCAATGTCACCGTCGGTTGGCTCGACCAACGCGGTCACGCGCAGCCCCACAACCGATCCCGTGATCACCCGCTGCCCGATCTCACCCACCGATGGCTCCTCGGGCCATCGCGTCGCAAGCTCGACGGGTCGGTACTGAAACGATGTCGGCCGATGGTTCATGCAACCGGACTCGTCTCGATACGTGGTGGCCGACACGTCGTACAGTTCCTCAACCACGCCAAGCAGCCGGGGCCAGCTTTGGCTCTCATGCCACGTGGCCCAGAGGATTACCAATCCATTCGCGGGATCTCCGTATGTTGGATCCCAGCTTGCACAACCGTAGGGAAACCGAACAATCTCGCGGTCCTCGTCCCAGTTGACTGCCGCCGCTGACGCAAGTAGGTAGCCATTCTCAGCGGGATAGGCGCAGATCTGCCAATCGACGGCCTGGCCTATCTCGGGAGTCCTACCGCAGCATTGGTATTCCCAACGTGAAATACCCAGGTATACAAGAGATTCGTTCCGAGCCGGAACCCTGTTGATCACTGAAAGCATCGAGTGTTAGGCGAACGGAGCACGAACGCTCCGGACCCGATGTACCGAGCGTAAGGTTAGCCAGCATCGCACCAAGCGTCAACACCGTTCATTCGGGCCGCGACAACAGCCCGCCTACCCACCAATCAGCCGGTTCCTCTCGCCGATACGCGCGCTGGCGCAACAGCCCCTCCATCTCGAACCCGACCGCTTCCGCCACGGCCCGCGAACCGTCGTTGCCGACTACGGCCCACCACTCGATGCGATGGGCGGCCAGCTCATCAAATCCCCACTGGCACAGTCGCCGAATCGCCTCGGCAGTGAGCCCCTTGCGGCGATATTGCGCAGCCGACCAATACCCCACCTCCACCACGCCAGGTGTGATCGACTTGAGCGAACAGGTACCGACGAGCTCGCTTGTCTCCCTGAGAAAGAACCCGAACCCATATCGGGAGTTGTCTGCCCACTCCTGCGCTGACCTGGCCATGAAATTCCGCGCATCCTCACGGGAGTACGGCGCTGGGAGCGGGAGGTAGTACGTGATCTCCGGGTCATTGCACGCTTCGACAATCGCAGCCCCGTCCGCGGCGTTGATGGCGCGCAGAACCAACCGGTCCGTGCGCAACTCGACAGGTTCCATGCGACCAGTCTCGACCACGAATTCGGATGTGGTCAAAGGAATTCCGGGCGACCGCGTTCCGTCAGGCACTCTCGCCGACGGGTGACCAGTACTCCAGCATCTCGGCGAAGGTCTCGAAGGCCGGCCTGGCGAGACCGTATGGTGCTTCGAAATGCACGCTCAAGGGGAAGCCGAGGTCTGCCACGCCGTCGATGACTCGTTTGTAGAGATCGACAAGCTGTGGACGTCTGGCATCAGGTTCGCAGGCAGCGAGCGACTTGACGAAATTCTGTTCGCGCGCAACGGATTCATTGCCGGGATCCTGGATCAGCCAGTCGATGAGCCCGACCTTGGACTCCAGCTTCGGCACGAAACCGAACGACAGCAGAACCTCCGGCCGGTGGTCGCTTGTGCGTGCGAACTCTTGCAGAAAGCCAACCACCGCATCGGAGTACAGCAGCTGGGTCATGGCGAAGGTGGCGCCCTTATCGCATTTGAAGGAAAAGCGACCCTGTTCCCCACTACGGGTTGGGATCAGAATCACTCCCCTGTTCTCGACGATGTCATCGAACTTCGACAACGCGTCGGTCGGTGGAATGCCCGAGCCTTCGCCATCGCTCATGGTGCGCGGTACACCGACGAAGATCACGCCGTCCATCCCGGCTTCGGTCAGGCCGGTCAGCCGGCCCCGCAACGACGTCTCGTCAGAAAAGGATGTGACCTGCGTGCACAGTCCCCGCATGGTCGGCAGCTCGGACCGGATGATCGACCAATAGTCGACGACATCCAGTTTCGGCTTCATCTCCAGTGGGCGATCGCCGTCCTCCACGATCATCGAGGGGATCATGACGTGGTCGATGCGACCGTCGATGCCGAATTCCGCCGAGAACCTGGACAGTTTCTGCAGTTCTTCGGACGCTTTGTCGAGTCCGCCATCGACATTGGGAGGCACCAACTCCAGCGCAACGGTATTCATGGACACCAGGGACCTCCGATTAGTCTCGCTAATGGTTTATACACCAATTAAATTCACGCGCGAGCAGTCCCCCGCGAAGGGGACTGCTCGCGCGCTCATCGCCGAACTAGGCGCCCGCACGCACCTCGGTCGCGGCGGCCACCAGGTTGGCCAGCGAGGCAGTTACCTCGTCAGCCTTCCGGGTCTTCAGGCCACAGTCAGGATTGACCCAGAGACGCTGCGCGGGAACGGCCTGCAGCGCCTCACGTAGCGAATTCGCCATCTCGGCCGTCGACGGCACCCGCGGCGAGTGGATGTCGTACACACCCGGGCCGACGCTATTGGAGAAACCGATCGCGTTGAGGTCATCGAGCACCTCCATGTGCGAACGGGCGGCCTCGATCGAGGTCACGTCCGCATCCAGGTCGGCGATCGCGCCGATCACCTCGCCGAATTCCGAGTAGCACAGGTGCGTGTGGATCTGCGTCGCATCGGATACCCCCGAGGTGGAGAGCCGGAATGCGTCGACCGCCCAGTCCAGGTACGCGGCCTTGTCCGCCGAGCGCAGCGGCAGCAGCTCACGCAACGCGGGCTCGTCCACCTGAATGATGGCTATACCGGCGTTCTGTAGATCCACCGTCTCGTCCCGAATAGCCAGCGCGATCTGGTTGGCGGTGTCCGCCAACGGCTGATCGTCACGCACAAACGACCACGCGAGGATGGTCACCGGCCCGGTCAGCATGCCCTTGACGTACTTCGGCGTCAGCGACTGGGCATAGGTGGCCCACTCGACGGTCATCGGGTTCTGCCGTGCGACATCGCCATACAGGATCGGCGGGCGCACGCAGCGGCTGCCGTACGACTGAACCCAGCCGTTCTGGGTAGCGAAGAAGCCATCCAGCTGCTCGGCAAAGTACTGCACCATGTCGTTGCGTTCCGGCTCGCCATGCACCAGCACATCCAGGCCCAGCTTCTCCTGCAGCGCAATGACATCGGCGACCTCGGCACGCATCCGCCGCACGTACTCGGCGTCGTCGATCTCGCCCTTGGTCAGGGCTTGACGCGCCTTGCGGATCTCGACAGTCTGCGGGAACGACCCGATCGTCGTGGTCGGCAGCTCGGGCAGCTTCAGCCGCTCGTCCTGGCTGCGACGGCGCTCTGCGGCATCGCCACGTGAAACACCCTCCGCCAGAATAGAATCCAGCCGCTCACGAATCTGACCGTTGTTGAGACGCGGATCCGTCTTGCGAGATTCGACGGCCGCATTCGACGCCGCGAACTCCGCGGCAACCACATCGCGTCCCTCGCCCAGTGCCCGCGCCAGCACCACGACTTCCTTGACCTTCTCGTCGGCGAAAGCCAACCAGCTGCGCAGCTGGTCATCGAGTTCGGTCTCCGGTTCCAGCGAGTAGGGCACATGCAGCGTCGAGCACGATGTCGAGACCGCCACCGCACCCGCCGGCCCCAGCAGCGTCGCAAGTGTGCTCAACGCCGATTCGAGGTTGGTGCGCCAGATGTTGCGGCCGTCGACGACGCCTGCCACCACAGTCTTTCCGGTAAGTTCCGGCGCCGATGCCACACCCGAGGCCGAACCGTAGACCAGGTCGATACCGATCGCCTCGATCGGGGTGCGGGCCAACGCCGGGAGTGCGGCACCCAGGTCCCCGAAATAGCTCGCGACGAAGATCGCGGGCCGGTCGGCAACGGTGCCGAGGCGGCCGTACACCCGCTCGGCCAGCTCTGGGCCGTTCGGCAAGATATCGGTGACGAGTACGGGCTCATCGATCTGGACCCAACCAACCCCGGCCTCCGAAAGCTGCACCAGCAGCTGCTCGTACAGCGATACCACCTCGTCGAGGCGCTCGATGGGTGCACCGGCTCCGTCGACAGACTTGCTCAACGCAAGGAAGGTGATAGGACCAACGACAACCGGTCGAGCCGTAATACCTAGGGCTGCAGCCTCTTTCAGCTCACCGAACAGCTTCGTCGGGTTGAGCGTGAACTCTGTGTCCGGTCCGATCTCCGGCACCAGGTAGTGGTAGTTGGTGTCGAACCATTTGGTCATTTCCAGCGGCGTCACGTCGTCATTGCCGCGTGCGGCGGCGAAGTAGCGGTCGAGGTCGTCGGTGATGCCTGCGACGCGGGGTGGGAGCGCTCCCAGCAGCACCGCGGTATCGAGCACCTGGTCGTAGTACGAGAAGGTGTTCACCGGCACGGAGTCGAGCCCGGCGGCCGCCAGTGCGGACCAGTTGTCGCGCCGAAGCCCGGCTGCGACGGTCTCAAGCTCGGTACGACTGGTGCGCCCGGCCCAGTAGCTTTCGGTAGCCCGTTTGAGCTCACGACGCGGGCCGATGCGCGCCGAACCGAGCGTGGTTGCCTTCAATGATGGAGTGGTCATGCTGTCCTCTGTCTACGGCGTGGTGGCCACCGCCCAGGACAAGCAAGCCGAGCCCGAATAACCAACACACACTGGTGTTGGTTGAAACCGATTCGGCCATACGCCCATTCCGCGAGGCGATGATCCGTCGGGCGCGGCGCACCCGACACAGCTGGCAGGTCTTCGGACTTGCAGGCATTACCCGGGCTCAGGTTTTCCTACGGGCCGTCGCTTCCCAGGATCGTTGATAGCTTTCCCAGTGCGTATGACGGCGATCGTTCCTGCATACCGCTGCGGGACAGTCCCGGATTCTCACCGGGTTCCCTCTCATCGCGGGTCCCCATGGGGTCCGCGACTCGACGCCAGTACCGACCGAAGCCGACACTGACAAACCAGCTGCGCCTTACATCATATGCACGCTCGCCCATCCAGTTATTAGTGACTATTCTCTAATATTGTGATCACACGTGACCAGGCACAACAAGTGCTCGAGGCCCAGCCATTCAGTCGCCTCCTGGGTACCTCGATCAGCCGGATCGACGAGTCCGGAGTGCAGCTCTCGCTGGACATCCGCGACGAGCTGCGCCAGCAGAGCGGATTCATTCATGGCGGAGTGCTGAGTTACCTGGCCGACAACGCGATCACCTACGCGTGCGGGCTCGGTCTCGGTGCCGACATTGTCACCAGCGGATACACCATCGAGTACGTGTCACCCGCCCGCGACGGCGTGCGCCTACTCGCCGACGCGTCCCTGGTAAGCGCCGGACGCACCAAGGCTCTGGGCCGCTGCGAGATATCCGTCGAGGACCACGACGGCAACACCAAGCTGGTCGCGGTCGCCCAAGGTACGAGCATGGTTCGGCACCGTGGGGCGTAGACCTCAGTACACCGCCGACGACATTCTCGACGTGGCGCTGAGGCTGGTGACCACGGGAGGGCCGTCGGCAGCCACGGCTGCCGCCATCGGACGGACCCTCGGTGCGCCCTCGGGGTCGATCTATCACCGATTCTCCAGTCGCGACGAGCTCATGGCCCGCCTCTGGCTGCGTTCGATCGCCCGCTATCAGGACGGGATTCTCACGGCGCTCGCATTGCCCGATCCTCAGGAGGTCCTCTCCGCGACCATCGATCACGCCTTCGATTGGACGGGGGCGAACCGTAACGAAGCGCTGTTGCTACTGCAGTACGAGAAGGCCGATCTGGTGGCGCACTGGCCCGGCACCCTCGCCGCCGACCTCACGGCGCTGAACTCGCGGGTCCGCATGGCGTTGCGCGAGTTCGCCGAACGACAGTTTGGTGAAGTCACTACCGAGGTGCTCGACAAGGTGATGTTCGCACTGATCGATATGCCCTACGCCGCGGTGCGGCGTCATCTCCCCGACAAGGGTGAGCCGGCGCCGTGGTTACGCGAGTTCATCCACACGAGCGCGCGGAATCTCCTCTCGCCGCAGAACTAGACCGTGGCGTATTTCTGACGCAGGGCCTTTTTGTCGAGCTTGCCGAGCGCGGTCAGCGGCAGCGAGTCGGCGACGATCACATGCTTGGGCGACTGCACCGAACCCTTGCGGTCCTTGACCGCGGACTGAATCTCGGACGTCATCTTGGACACCGCGTCGCCGCTGCGGTCGGCATCCGCACGCAGCACCACGATCGCCGTGACCGCTTCGCCCCACTTCTCGTCGGGCACCCCGATGACACCGACCTGCGCCACCGAAGGGTGTTCGGCGACAACATCTTCCACCTCACGGGGGAACACGTTAAAACCACCGGTGACGATCATGTCCTTGGTGCGGTCGACGATGAACCAGAAACCGTCCTCGTCCTCGCGCGCGATATCGCCGGTGCGCAGCCAGCCGTTCTTGAAGGTGTCGGCGGTCTGCTCGGGCAGTTCCCAATAGCCGCCCGCCACCAACGGTCCGGCCACGCAGATCTCGCCGGGCTCGCCCTGCTTCACCGGCTGGTCGTTCTCGTCGAGCAGCGCGGTGCGCAGGAAGGCCGAGGGCCTGCCGCAGCTGGAGAGCCGCTGGGCATCGTGATCACCCTTGGCCAGGTAGCTGATCACCATCGGCGCCTCGGACTGGCCGAAGTACTGCGCGAAGATCGGCCCGAACCGCTCGATAGCCTCCGCCAGCCGCACCGGGTTGATGGCCGACGCGCCGTAGTAGACGGTCTGCAGCGAGGACAGGTCGCGGGTGTGCGAATCCGGATGGTCCATCAGCGCGTAGATCATCGAGGGCACCAGCATCGTGGCCGTGATCTTGTGCTCTTCGATCGCGGCCAGCACGGCGCCCGCATCGAACTTGGGCAGGACCACCATGGACCCACCCTTCATCAGGGTCGGCATGAAGAACGCGGCACCGGCGTGTGAAAGCGGGGTACACATCAGGAATTTGGGGCGCTCCGGCCACTCCCACTCGGCCAGCTGGATCTGCGTCATGGTGAGAATCGACTGCGAGGTGCCGATGACTCCCTTGGGCTTACCCGTCGTCCCACCGGTATAGGTAAGGCCATTGATGTGGTCCGGCGACAGGTTGACCGGCACCAGCGGCTTCGCCGCAAAATCCGCGGCCGCGGCGACCAGGTCATGCCCCACCTCGGCCAGCTCGGCGGGGACGGGGCCGAGCGTCAGTACGCGGGTCAGCGTCGGCACCTTCTCCACCAAAGCTGCGGCGCGCTCCACGAACTGCGGGGTGGGGTCGATGACAAGGGTGGTGATCTTGGCGTCGGCCAGCACATACGCATGGTCATCGAGCGACCCCAGTGGGTGCAGCGCCGTACGCCGGGTGCCCAGCAGCTGCCCCGCGCCGATGACCAACAGCACCTCGGGACGGTTGAGTGCCAACATGCCCTGACCATCGGTGGGATCGGGCACCAGCGCGGTGAAGGCCTGGATGTACTTGCTGATCTCGTCGGCCATCTGGGCGCCGGTGAGCGTCACATCTCCGAGCACCAGCGCGGGCACGCTCGCGTTCTTTTTCAGGGCGGCGACCAGCAGGTGCCCAGAGTTGATCGACCCGTGCAGTGGGTCAAATGAGTCAGGCATCGCGCTCCTCAGTGAATGGTCGCCGATCAGGCACTTCGCTCGACGTTAGAACATGTTCTAGTTTTGGGCAAGGATGGGTGCGTTCACCCGCTACGCAGCACCCTGTCCGGTCCCCTGAGAAAGACTCAACAAGCTTGCTAGGCTGGCTAAATGCTCAAGTCCATGGCCACTGGCACACTATTCGTCGCGCTGGCGATGTTTGCCACCGCTTTCGCGAGCGCCGACCCGGCAGACCCCGACCCGTTCAATCCCGGTGATTGCATCGGCAACGCGAATGCGGTCTGCAACGTTGGTCCGTACGGTCCGAACAGCATGTCGAATCCGGCGAATCCCGCCAGCCCGCTCAACCCAAACAACCCGGCGAATCCCGCCAGCCCGCTGAATCCGAACAACCCGGCCAACCCCGCCAGCCCCCTGAATCCGAACAACCCGGCCAACCCAGCCAGCCCCATGAACCCGATGAATCGCCCGGGTTAGATCTGACACGAGCGCCCCTCAGGCCGCGGTAAATCCCTTGGCCCGCCGCGTGTCCTGGGCACTCCACAGCGTCGAGGTAACCTCCGCCTTCACCAGCGGGACTACCTCTTCGGCGAACCGGCGCAGCGTGTCCTGCTGTTCCTCGAAGTCGGCCTCGGGGCTCAACGAAATCGATTGAAACTCGTGGCCGAAGGCCTCATTCCACTGAATGATCTTCTCGGCCACACGTTCCGGCGAACCAGCCAGCACCGGCCCGCGATCTGCCGCATCCTCAATGGATTCAAAAGACGGAAACTTGCCGACAGCCTTCGGATGGTCTTTGAGCTTCGCCATCTGCGCCAGGCGTGCCTCATAGATGGGCCGGTACTGCGCGATGGCCTGTTCGGTCGTATCGGCCAGGTACAGCCCGCCCGAGCCCGCACCCACATGCAGGTTGGCCGGGTCGTGCCCGTTCTGTGCGTACAGCTCCCGATACCTGTCGATGAGAACCTTATAGTTCTCCTTGGGCTGCAAGGCATTTGCGGTGACAATCGGGTCACCCCACTTGGCGGCGAGTTCGACGGCGAACGTCGAGGTCGCCGACCCGTGCCAGATCCGGAACGGTCCGTCGTACGGCCTGGGCAGCGTGGTCGCGTCGGCAAGTGGATGCCGGTGTGCCCCCGTCCAATCCACGTGCTCCTCACGCAGGAGCCGCCGCAGCAACTCGTAGTTCTCCTGCAGATACTCGTACTGTCTGGCGATATCCAGCCCCATCAGTGGGTACTGGCGGTCCTCGTTGCCCTTCCCGATGACGATCTCGAGCCGGCCGCGGCTCAGCTGGTCAATGGTGGCGAAGTCCTCTGCCGCGCGCACCGGGTCCAACAGGGACAGCACCGTGACACCGGTGGATAACAGGATCCGGTCGGTGGCGGCGGCCACCGCTCCCAACAGCACCGTCGGAGCCGAGGACAGCACGTCTCCCGCATGCCGTTCCCCGACCGCAAAGGAATCAAAACCCAGGCTCTCCGCCAGCACGGCGGCCTCGACCACCCGGTTCAGCCGGTCGGCGGCGGGCGCCAACGCCCCCGTCACGGGGTTTGGCAGATGGAAGACAATGTCGAGAAGCTGAAAGCGCACACCACCAGTATGCATAAGCGGACTCCGGTCCGGCAGGGAGGAAATGCTCTGATGATCACCGAACTGGACTCGGTGCTTCTGGACGTTCCAAATCTCGCTGACGCAAAGGCCGCCTACTCGAGGTTGCTCGGCACCGAAATTCCACATCCCCAGCTCTATCTCGGGCTCCCCGAATGGGCGCCGCACCCCGGAATGCTGTTTCGTGTCGGGGACCTGTCGTCCGCGGCTCGGCTGGTCGATCGACGCGGCCTCTCCCTGATTTCTCACGGGGACCTCGCCGCGGGCCAGGCCGACGGACTCACCCTGGGGTTGAGCGAGCGACCCGCTGCGCCTGCACAGTCGGCCCCAGAGAGTGGCCACATCGATCACCTGGTGCTGTTCTCACCCAATCGCGACAGAATCATTGCGACGTTGTGCGGTCGGCTCGGGTTCGACCTGCGCTTGGATCGCATGCAGTCATGGGGTGTGCACCAGTTGTTCTTCCGGTGCGCGGGGCTGGTGGTTGAGGTGGTGTTGCGCGACGGCGACCCCTCCGGCCCCGACTCACTGTGGGGAATCGCCTGGCGCACCGACGATATCGGTACCACCCATGCTCGACTGACGGCCGCCGGTGTCACGCTCGGTGATATCCGCAATGGCCACAAGCCGGGAACGCGGGTCGCCACCGTCAAGGATCCCGGGCTGGCAGTCCCCACAATCTTGATCGAACAGCGCTAGCCGCCTACTAGGTTGGAGTCCATGACGACTCCGAACCCCGGAAGCTGGCAGCCTGATCCCGACGGACGGTTCGAATTCCGCTGGCACGACGGCCAGCGCTGGACGGACCAAGTCGCACACCAGGGCCGGGTCAGTTCGGCGCCGCTCGGAGGCTCCGCACCCGCCGAACCACAGGTCGCGTCGCCGGCCACGGCCGAACAGCCCGCTGCCCAGGCTCAGCCCATTGGCGACCAATTCTCCGGTATCAGTGGAGATTTAGTGGATGGGCGGTTCAGCGAGAACGAAGCCAAGCCGATCTCCAACCAGAACGCAAAGCTGTTGCGCGTTCGCCTTGGCGAACCATTCCTGGCACGTCAGGGATCCATGGTGGCCTACCAGGGCAATGTCGACTTCGCCTTCGAGGGCGGCGGTGCGGCCAAGTTCCTGAAGAAGGCGCTGACCGGTGAAGGACTGCCCCTCATGCGGTGCTCTGGCCAAGGTGACGTGTTCCTGGCCGAGCGCGCCTTCGATGTTCATCTGCTGAATCTGAGCAACGCGGGCCTGTCGATCAGCGGTAAGAATGTGCTGGCCTTTTCGGCCGGGCTGAACTGGAACATCGAGCGGGTCAAGGGCGCCAGCATGGTGACAGGCGGGCTGTTCAACACGACACTGCGCGGAACCGGTTGGGTCGCACTGACCACCGACGGTCCGCCGGTGGTGCTCAATGCCGCCGAGGCGCCGACATTCGCCGACACCAACGCGGTGGTCGCCTGGTCGGCGAATCTGCAGACCCAGCTCAAGACGAGCTTCAAGGCCGGCGCCCTCATCGGCCGCGGCTCCGGCGAGGCGCTCCAAGTCTCATTCCAGGGCCAGGGGTTCGTCATCGTGCAACCGTCCGAGGGTGTCCCCGTCGTCACTGCGGGCTAGGGAGTCACCTCTCCCCCAGTAGCCCGGAAAGCTCCCGAGCCCCTTGCGTCAATGTCGTGATCAGCACTTCCCGCTCCGTACGGGTTGCGCTGGGCAACAGCGGGCCCAGCTGAAGTTCGTACGCGGCATCGGCTCCCGCGAAAATGGGCGCTGCCAGGTAGCTGATCGGCAGCACCTCGTCGGATGTCAGCTCATCGCGCGAGTAGGGGCGCGAGGTGAGCCGGGACAGCTGTCGCAGCAGCCGTTCACGTAGCGCCGCCTCCATCACCTCCGAGCCCACCGAACCAAGAAGGTCCGAGAGCAGGTCGACCATCCCGGTGTCATCGTGGTCGGGCCGGTAGACCACATATCCGCAGTCGGAAACCTGCTGCACGAGCCGCTGACCGGAACGCGCGCTCAAGCCACGCGCAGTACCGAGCCATTGCGCACGTTCCTCGGACGAACGCCAGGGCATAACCGCCGAACCGGCGGGAAAGGCAAGCGGGATGCTCTGGCCCACCGCGAATCCCGCGACGGCCCGGCGCCCCGCCTGTGCCTTGGCGACGATCGTCAACGTCTTCGGGCTTATTCGGCTGACCGTCGCCCCGGCGTGTGCCGCTGCGGCAATTCGGGCCAGCGCATCCTGAATCTCCTGAGGCATGGTGGCCTCGACGGCACGGGGCAGGGCCAACCCGACGCGGTACCGAAGCTCATCATCGCGCACCAACCACCCCGCGGCCACCAACTCGTTCACCACAGCGGTCGCGGTGGCGCGGGAAATGCCCGTGGTTGCGGCAATATCGCTAAGCGATTTGGATTGTGTTGCAGCAGCAAGCATTTCCACGATTCGTACCACACGAACGGTCGGCGGCGAGGTGGCCGGCATGGGTTCTCCCCTCTTGCGCGATGCAAGGTCCAGGTCTACAGTGCATCGACTATTCGCCCCAAGGTAGTCGAATATTCGACATGGAGGTAGACATGATTCTGGACCGTTTCAGGCTCGACGGCAACGTCGCGGTCGTTACCGGCGCGGGCCGTGGGCTCGGCGCGGCGATTGCGGAGGCCTTCGCACAGGCGGGCGCCGATGTGCTGATCGCCTCGCGTACCGAATCGCAGCTGCGGGAGGTCGCGGACACGGTGGAGGCGGCAGGGCGGCAGGCCGAGATCGTCGTCGCCGATCTGTCCGATACCGAAGCATCCGCCTCGCTGGCCCAGAAGGCAGTCGACCGGTTCGGACGACTCGACATCGTCGTCAACAACGTGGGCGGCACCATGCCGAAACCGTTCTTGGACACCACCAACGAGGACCTTGCCGAGGCCTTCTCCTTCAACGTCCTCAACGGGCATGCACTGCTGCGCGCCGCCGTGCCACACCTGCTCAAATCCGACAACGCGTCGGTCATCAACATCACGTCCACCATGGGCCGACTACCGGGTCGGGCCTTCCTGGGTTACTGCACCGCCAAGGGCGCACTGGCTCAGTATACCCGCACGGCCGCAATGGATTTGAGTCCGAGAATCCGAGTCAACGGCATCGCCCCGGGCTCTATCCTCACCTCTGCGCTGGAGATCGTGGCGGGCAACGACGAGGTGCGCGCAACGCTGGAGAAGAACACGCCGCTGCATCGGCTGGGAGATCCGACCGATATCGCGGCAGCCGCCGTCTACCTCGCCTCACCGGCCGGCAGCTTCCTGACCGGCAAGGTGCTCGAAGTCGACGGTGGCCTCATCGCGCCCAACCTCGACATTCCCCTACCCGACCTTTCCTGACCGCTTCCAGAAGGGACTGATATGACGAAGACACGTGTAGCCGTCTGGGGCACAGGCAATGTCGGCCAGCATGCACTCGCCGGCGTGATCACCGACCCGAACATGGAGCTCGTCGGGGTGTGGGTCTCCGGAGCGAACAAAGCCGGAAAGGACGCGGGTGAGCTCGCCGGGCTCGACCCCACCACCGGCGTCTCCGCGACCACCGACCCGGCGGAGATTCTGGCACTCAAGCCCGACTGTGTGGTCTACACCGCCATGACCGACAACCGGCTGATGGAAGCACTCGAGGATCTGCGCTCGATCCTCGCCGCCGGAATCAACATCGCCGCCAGCGCGCCGGTATTTCTGCAGTATCCGTGGGGCGTCCTCCCGGAGAACATGCTGGAACCCATCGAAACCGCGGCCCGGGAAGGTAACTCGTCGATCTTCATTGGTGGAATCGATCCAGGTTTTGCCAATGACCTGCTACCGCTTGCACTCATGGGCACCTGCCAACGCATCGATCAGGTGCGCTGTATCGAGATCGTGGACTACGCCACCTACGACAGTGCAACGGTGATGTTCGACGTCATGGGCTTCGGAAAGCCGATGGACCAGACGCCCATCCTGCTGCAGCCGGGAGTGCTGTCCCTGGCCTGGGGCTCGGTGGTACGACAGCTCGCCGCCGGTCTCGGCATAGACCTGGACGAAGTCACCGAGACATACGAAAAACTGCCCGCGCCCGAGGATTTCGAGATCTCATCGGGGCATATCCCCGCGGGAACGATGGCCGCGCTGCATTTCGAGGTGCGCGGCATGAAGAACGGCAAGGTCGTGACGGTCCTCGAGCACTTCACCCGCCTGCGCGAGGATCTGGCACCGGACTGGCCACAGCCCGCGCACGAAGGTGGCACCTATCGTGTCGAGATCACCGGGGAGCCCAGCTACATCCTGGATTTGGGCTCATTCAGCGCACGTGGCGATCACAACTACGCCAATCTGATCGCGACGGCCATGCGCGTGGTCAATGCGGTACCTGCCGTCGTCGCGGCGGACGCCGGTGTGCGCACCACGCTGGATCTACCGCTGATCACGGGGAAGGGGCGCGCGGGGTAACGCTGCGCATCTGCCGACCCTACTGCGCAGCCGGGCGGGAGGTTACGGCTTGGATTCAGCCGGGATGTACAGCCGAATCAGCTCCGCCAAACGTTGTCCGACGTCATCGAGTGTCTCGGTCGACTGCTCCGCGATCGACATGATGACCGCACCTTCGATCGCGGCGATCATTGTCCTCGCCAGCGAGCGAGCAGTACCCGCGTCCACCCCATACTTTTCCAGGCGTCCGGCGAGAAGCTCATGCCAATCCCGGAAGGCCTCGGCGGCCATCGCGGCGGCCTGCGGCGCCTCGGTACGTCCCAGCACAGCAGCGACGATCGGGCATCCCGCCTGCATCTCGGTTTCGCCGAGTTGCGCCTTCCATAGCTCGATGAACAGCTCAATCCCCCAGGCCGGGTCAATCCCGTCACCGGCCGCCTTGATGATGTCCGTCAGCTCTTGTCCGGCAAGACGAGTTGCCTCGGCAACCAGCTCCTGCTTACCGCCGGGGAAGTTCAGGTAGATGGTTCGCCGTGAAACACCGCTGTCCTCGAGCAGTGCGTTGAGACCGGTTCCCGCGACGCCCCTGCGCCGCACCAGACCCGTCACGCTTGCGATCAAGGTGTCACGTGCCGACATCCTGCCTGCCTCCAAACTTGTCAGGTGTTAACTATACCGCTCAGTCTACCGAGACCTCCCTGACATGGGGCGACTACCGGGATATTGCAGTACACCAATCGGTGTACTAGCGTCGGCCACGTGGCAGACCTACACGATCCCCTCCCCCTTGCCTCGGGCCAGATTCTGCGCAATCGGTTCATGAAGTCGGCCCTCAGCGAGGGTCTCGGCGATACCTCCCAGGGCCCCGACCATCGGCTCGTCGAGCTGTACCGGCGCTGGGGAACCGGCGGATTCGGCCTCGTCGTGACCGGCAATGTGATGGTCGACCGCAGTCACCTGGGCGAGCCGGGAAACGTGGTCATCGAGGACGACCGGCATCTCGACGGATTGTCCCGGTGGGCCAAAGCGACCAAGGACGGCGGCGGCCTGATCTGGATGCAGGTCAACCATCCGGGAAGGCAAGCGAACCCGCTCGCCACGGCATCCCAGCCGGTGGCACCGTCGGCGATCAAGATGAACGTCCCCGGATGGCAGGCACCGCGCGAGCTCGCCGACGACGAGATCGAGAACATCATCGACCGGTACGCCACCACGGCGACGATCGCGGATGCCGCCGGGTTCGACGGCGTTCAGATCCACGGCGCGCACGGCTATCTCGTGGCGCAGTTCCTGTCGCCGCGTACCAACCGGCGCACCGACCGGTGGGGCGGTGACCCCGAACGTCGCATGCGCTTCGTCCTCGAAGTCGTCCGCCGCACGCGGGCCGCGGTGAGTCCCGGCTTCTCGGTCGCCATCAAGCTCAATTCCGCCGACTTCCAGCGCGGCGGCTTCACCGAGGAGGAGTCGCGGGCAGTCATCGCGGCGCTCGGCTCCGAAGACGTCGACCTCATCGAAATCAGCGGCGGTACGTACGAATCGCCGGCAATGGAGGGCAGGCCGCTGGTGACATCGGCGTCGACTCAGGCCCGTGAGGCCTACTTCCTGGAGTACGCGCGCACCGCTCGTGAGGCGGCTGGTGATGTCCCGATTGCCGTGACAGGTGGGTTCCGCACCGAATCCGCGATGTCGGAGGCCGTCCGATCGGGTGACTGCGATGTCGTGGGGCTCGGGCGTCCAACCACCGTCAATCCCGAGTCCGCCGACAGCCTGCTGACGGCACGCCAGGACACGCTCACCGTTCCGGACGCCTCGCTCCCCATGCCCGCCTGGCTCGCGGGAACCGGCAGGGCGAAGTCATTCCTCAGCGCACTGGAACTCCAGTGGCACAACACGCAGCTGCACCGCCTGGGTGCGGGAACCGACCCGGACCCCACCATCGGTCCGTGGATCACCACACTGCGGCTCCTCAAGAACAATGGAGTCGACGCCTTTCGGAGAAGGAGAAGTTCATGACGGACAAGACACTGCGCAAGTTCCGCAGGGAGCGCGCGCTCGGGCGTTATCTGCTGAATCCCACTGTCGCCGTATTGACGAAGCTGGGACTGCGCACAGCGCTCGCCTCCGAGCTGGAAACCACCGGCCGCAAGACCGGCCAGCTGCGCCGGGTCCCGGTCTCGGTCCAGTTCGATGCGACCGGCGCGTGGGTGATCAGCCAGCACGGCACCCGCTCGGGTTGGGGCAGCAATATCGCCGCGAACCCGAACGTCCGGCTGAAGCAGGGAAACAGGTGGCGCACCGGCACCGCCCAGTTCCGGCCCGATGATGACGTCGTCGCACGAGGCCGCAAGTTCGGGGCGGTCGGCTCGCGGGTGGTCAAGGCACTGGAGACCACCCCCGTGTCGGTGCGCATCGACTTCACCGATTAGCACCCTGGCACACTTGCGCAGTTTTGTGCCATTGAGCTAGCGTGGTGCTCATGGTCGATCAGAGCGCCATCACTGGCCCCGTCAGCCTGGACGAAGGGCTCCGGGAAGCAATTCCCATGCCGGTCGATGACAACGCCGACGATTCCGTGGAAACACCGCGGCTGGGAGCCGACTCCCTGGTGTGGAAGTTCTACGGCGACGTCCGAGGCGTCCTCGGGTTCCAGCGGGTGGCCGGCACCGAGAATTGCATCGAGCAGCTGGGCAAGGCCGTCGAAGATCACTCGGTGATCTTCAGTGACACCCTCGGCCGGGCCCGCCGCTCCGGCCCGCCCATCATGAAGACGGTCTACTCCGCGGACCCGCAGAAGTGGGGCCGGACAGTGCGGGATTTCCACAAGCCGATCAGCGGGACCATCAGTGACGGCTCGCGCTACCACGCGCTCAATCCTGAGCTCTTCTATTGGGCGCATGCGACATTCGTCGATCAGGTGCTGTATATGACCGACACCTTCATCCGCAGGCTGTCCTACGCGGAGAAGGTGCGAATCTTTGAGGAGAGCAAGGTCTGGTACAGCCTGTACGGCGTCAGCGCGCGCAATCAGCCGCAGACCTACGACGAATTCGTCACGTACATGGAGGGGATGTTCGACCGGTTCGTACCGACGAAGACGATCCTGTACGCCACGGGGTACATCCGTCAGGGTGTGCCCGGGCCCAAGCAGATTCCCAGGCCCCTATGGCGGGTGTTGTCGGCGCCCTTGAACGCCTTCATCCGGACCGTCATCGTCGGAACACTCCCGCCGCAGATGAAGGCGGTCTGCCGACTGGAGTGGAACGACAAGAAGGAACGCAATTTTCAGCGCTTCGCCAAGGTCATGCGCACGCTGAACCCGGTGTTCAACAGGCTGCCGGTGCGCGCGCTGTACCTGCCGTGGGCTTCCGAGGGCTGGAAGCGTGAAGGAGTCGACCCCCGCCCGCTGTACAACCGGGCGGCATGACCCACACACCGATGAGCAGCGTGCGCGAAGAGGCGAATACTCAAGGGGTGACCATCGCCCCACCCGCCGATGCCGTCCTTGATGCCGCGCGCACCGAGTTCGAGCGACACGGCATGCGCCGCGCCAACATGGACGCCATCGCGCGACGTGCCGGGGTAAGCCGACGCACCCTCTACCGCCGCTTCCCCACCAAGGAAGCGCTGTTCGAGCACCTCATCGAGGCCGAGTGCCTGCTCATATTCGGCCAGCTCGCCGTCGTCGCCAATGGCCAGGATGCGCAAGGTGCCATTGTCGAGTGCTTCACATTGGCCATGCGGCTGATCACCGAAAACCGGTTGGCGGGCACCATCATCGAGAACGAGCCCGAGCTGGTGATCGGACTGAACACCCCCTCTGGCGATAAGGCCATCGTGCGCGCAAGTGCGCTGGTGGCGACCTCTCTTCGGCACAGCGGCGTCACCATGCCCGACGAGGCCGTGCTGGCGGTATCGGAAATCCTTGTGCGCCTTGTGGGTTCGTTGCTCACCAATCGCGCGGGTGTTCTCGATATCACCGACACTGTGGCGGTGCGCCGCTATGCACAGACATATCTCGCACGCATGGTGTGGTGAGTCTTAGTTCAGAAACTGACCACGAGTCGGGATCTGACTAGACTGCTCGCATGGCTACTCGGCGGCAGATGTACGCAGAACAGACTCGTTCCGATCTTCTG
This sequence comes from Mycobacteroides salmoniphilum, assembly GCF_004924335.1. Lineage (NCBI taxonomy): Bacteria > Bacillati > Actinomycetota > Actinomycetes > Mycobacteriales > Mycobacteriaceae > Mycobacteroides > Mycobacteroides salmoniphilum. The sequence goes on from NZ_CP024633.1 coordinate 4,532,533, forward strand.
GATTCCGCACGTCGGCATTTCACAACCACGGGCTACAACAGCGTGACCGTCGACGACATCGTCAGCAGCATCGAGGTCAGCAAGGGCACGTTCTACTACCACTTCTCCGATAAGCAGGCGATGTTCACCGCGCTGCTCACCGAATGCCTGACCGAGACCGCCGACACCGTCACCACCGCCATCCGCCGTCTGGACAAGCCGGGCCCGAGCGGCCCGCAGGTCGCCGCCACCTCCGCATGGGTCTATTTGTCGCGGTCACTCAACGACACGACCTACCGGGAGCTCATGCGTCAGGCACCGATGGTCCTCGGCGAGGAGACATACCGCCACATCGACGAGACCATCGTGCTACCGCCCTTGGTCACCCTCATGGAAACCCTCGCTGCCCGTGGCGAGCTGAAAGCCGATGTGCACACACACATGGCGGCCCGGATGCTCATGACGATGTTCGTCACGGCCAACAGCATCATCGCCGAATCCGGCGATCCCGCAACAACGATGACCGAAGTCGCCGACACGATCGCCACGATGTTCAGCGGGATTGTTCTCGGAGATGTCCCGCTGGCGCGCGCGGCGGCTAACGGATAGCCAGGAACAACAGCGTGCGCAGGAACGGGCGCACCGCGAACGCCGTCCAGCGCAACGGGAACCAACCGACCCACTTCGGGGTGACCGCCACCGTCCAGCGCACCAGCACCTTGTTGCCCTCAGCGGCCAGCTCCCAGCGTTCGCCGAACGACTTGAGCACCAGTGGAACTGAAATACCGGTCCCGATCGCGACCAGCTTGAGGCCCTCCTCGCTGTGGACCACCTTCTCAGTGATCGCGAACAGCGGCGTGCGGGTCACCACGTGGTCACCCGATCTCACCGGGCCGGACACCAAAGGAATCGACTCCAGATAGCCGCCCTCCGAGACCTGGGTCCACACGCGCTCGACGGGCCCCGGCACGCTGATCTGCGCGGTGACCGCAAATGATGCCGTCTTGTCGAAAAAGTCGGTGTCCGGCATGGTCACCCCAAAGCGACGGGGTCCGCTGTCACCGGAGGCGAGGCCGAAAAGCACTGCTGCTCCCAGCAGGCCCCCGATGGCCAGCACTCCCACGATGATCCCGAACAGCACCGGAGTGGACATGGTCCTCCTTGAATTCGATTTGGCGCTAACTGACCCGAGAGTCAGTTAGCAAGCTAGACCCCTAGTAGCACCCGCAGAAGTGCAAGTGCGGAAGTTAGTGATCGAGACCAGCCTGGGGCCTCATTTCCTGGGGCCAGCCCCCGTATCGCTACCGGCGACCGACACGCAAACTTGCGCCCGCACATCGGGTAGCTCTACTCATGCCATAACCGGGTGGCGACTGCCACTGTGGTCGCATGAGCACATCCGAGCCCACGGTCCGCGCATCCACCGCGTACTACGTCCAATCCGCCATCGCCTTCGCGGTCGCATTCGCCTCGACACTGGGTGGCGTCGCGTACCTGCCGATATCGCCATGGCCCCGTGCGTTCCTGGCGGTGTGCACGCTCTTCCTAGTCACCAGCTGCTTCGGGCTCGCCAAGGTCGTGCGCGATACCCACGAATCGCAACAGGTACGCAACCGGCTCGACGAGGCGCGCATCGAGCAGATCTACGCCGAACACAACCCGCTGAAGTCGGCGGTCTAGGTCAGCAATCGGTCACCCGCGCGCAGCAATGCGCTCGGGACCTCGTGCCCTACTACCGATTGCACCACTCGAGCGGCCTCGATCGCGGCCTCGAGATCAACGTCGACGTCAATATCGCTGTCCCGCAGCAGATACACCAGATCCTCGGTGGCGATATTGCCGGTCGCGCCGGGCGCGAACGGGCAGCCGCCGAGTCCACCGATCGAGGAATCGAGCCGCGTCACCCCGGATTGCACAGCGGCGTAGGCGCTGGCCAAACCGGATCCTCGGGTGTTGTGGAAGTGTGCGCCCAGCGGTGCGTCATCGACAACGGGTCGAACGGCCGCAACGAGATTCGTGACGCGGCGTGGGGTGGCGGTGCCGATGGTGTCGGCCAGGGCGAAACGATCCGCGCCCCCTTCCCGGGCCCGGCGCACGATGTCGAGGACACGATGTTCGGGAGTGGGGCCGTCGAAGGGACAGTCCCACGAGCAGGCCACAATGACTTCCACCGTGGCACCCGCCTCGCGCGCGAGCGCCACGATCTCCTCGATGCGCGCGGTGGCCTCGGCGCTGCTGCTGCCCACGTTGGCGCGACTGTGTCCGTCCGACGCAGAGACCACGTACTCCAGTGAGGTGAGCCCCGCCGCAAGCGCACGCTTGGCACCGTTGGGGCTGGCGACGAGTGCGGAAAACTCGATATCCGGATAGTTGTACAGCTGCGCCGACAGTTCGGCGGCGTCGGCCAGCGCCGGCATTTTGGAGGGTGACACAAATGCGGTGGCCTCTACCTCCCGCACGCCTGTCGCGACGATCGCGTCGAGAAGTTTCAGCTTGTCCGCCAACGCGATCGGTGTCTCGAGCTGAAGTCCATCCCGCAGCAGCACCTCACGGATGGTGACGTGCGCGGGCAGCGGCACGTGCCCCGCGCGCAAGCGGCTCCTCGTGCTCATAGCACCCCCTCGGCACGCAGCTTCTCGATATCGGCGGCGCTCTTGCCCAGCAGCCCCACGAAGACGTCCTCGTTGTGCTGCCCGGGCCGGGCCGGGCCCGCATTCCGGACGCCGCCCGGCGATTCGGACAGCACCGGAACCACTCCGGGTCCCAGCACCGAGCGGCCGAGGCGCTCGTCGAAATGCTCGACGAGCATCTCCCGCGCCTTGAGCTGCGGGTCCTGCACCACATCGGCAACGGTATTGATGGGTCCGGCGATCACGCCGGCCGCGCTGAGCACATCGATGATGTCGGAGGGCAGGCGTTGTGCCGCCCACCCGGCGATGATCGCGTCGAGCTCATCCTGATTGCGGCCACGGGCAACGTGATTGACAAATCGATCATCGATGCTCAGCTCCGGTTGATCCATCGCCTCACACAATCTGCGGAACACGGTGTCCTGGTTAGCGGCGATGACCACCCAACTGCCATCGGCACTCTGGTAGATGTTCGATGGCGCGATGCCTTCCAACCGGGTACCTGACGGGCCCCGTACCACCCCACCCACGTCGTAGTCGGGAATCGTGGATTCCTGGACCGCCAAACAGCTCTCGGTCAACGCCGCATCGACGATCTGTCCGCGCCCGGTAACGGTCCGCCGGTACAGCGCGGCCAGTGCGCCCTGGGCCGCGAACATCCCGGCGAGGGTGTCACCAATCGAGAGCGCCATCCGCGGCGGCGGGCCACCGGGGAATCCGTTGAGATGCCGCAGACCGCTGGCGGCTTCGGCCACCGAGGCGTATCCGGCCTTGTGCGCGTCCGGGCCGGTCTGCCCGTAACCGGAGACGCGGACCAAGATGATGCCGTTGTTGCGTTCGGCCAGGACGTCGTAGCCCAGGCCCCACTTCTCCAGGGTGCCGGGCCGGAAGTTCTCGACGATCACATCCGACTTCTCGACGAGATCGAGGAACAGCGCACGCCCGGCCCCGGTGCGCAGATCCAGGGTGATGGCCTTCTTGTTGCGAGCGTGCACCGTCCAGAACACGTGATGCCCGTCGACTTCCGCCTGGCCCCAAGTCCGCAGCGGATCGGGCGCGCCGGGCGGTTCGATCTTGAGCACCTCGGCGCCCATATCCCCGAGTAACCGCCCCGCGAAAGGCCCGGCGATCAGGGTGCCCAGTTCCAGCACCCGGATCCCATCGAGAGCACCCGTCATTGCAGTGACGCTACCCCGAACCAATGGGCCGTCGGCATCGTGTAACCACCGGCACTACTTCTCATCAGGGGCAGACATCTCACTGCCCTTCGAGGGACGTTTGGGGACGGGACAACCGACGGTGATGACGCAACGTGATCCCACTGCCCGGCGCGGCTTGCGGGCCGTTCCGGGCGGTGACGATCACTACCCGGACTGGCAGTCCGTGTACCAAGACAATGCCGTCTGGGTATATCGCACCATCTACGCACGCGTGGGCAACAAGCCAGATGCCGAGGATCTGACGGCCGAGGTGTTCCTGGCCGCACTGCGCCCGCTACGCCTGGCAGTGACCAAGGCCGAGGTGCGGGCCTACCTGCGGACGGTTGCGCGCACGGTGCTCGCCGCGCACTGGCGCGAGACATTGGGGCGCGAGATCACCTCGATCCCCGACATGCAGGACATCGCCGACCGGCCTCCCGAATCCGAGGAGTTCATCAGCATCGCACCGCAGCACGCGAAGGCCGTATTGGACGCACTACCGGACAACTATCGTCGAATTTTGGAACTGCGATTCCTGCAAAGCTGTTCGATCAAGGAGTCCGCCGCCAAGATGGGTGTCACCGTCGCCAATGCCAAGGTGCTCCAACACCGTGCCTTGCGCCTGGCCGCCCAGATCAACGAACAGGACCTGTCATGAATCCGCGTGGGCTGCGCCGCTACGTCGACGACCTGCTCCGGGGTCGCCGGCCCAAGCCATTCCGCCCCGACGATTTCGAAGCGGCACAGATCCGGACCGCGATCGAGCTGCGCGCGAGCCAACCCGGCGATGATGCTCCGAGCCAGGAGTTCCTCGCACACCTGCAGGGACGCCTGGCCGAGCAGATGGGCGATGCCCCAGTGTCTTCCGGCCAGACGCGGTGGCAAGAACCCACCCGTCGGACTGTCCTCGTCGGCACCTCGGCTGCCGCCGCTGCCGCCGCTGTCGCCATCACCACCGACCGTCTGATTACACAGAAACCCGGGACCGACCCCGAGCAGGACCCGGGCGAGATCGTCCCCAACACCGGGAGTTGGCAGCGCGTCGCCTCCAGCAGTGCCGTCCCCGATGGCGGGGTGCATCCCTTCGACCTCGGATTCGTCAACGGATTCGTGCGACGGGTGAGCGGACGGGTCGAGGCTGTATCGGGCGTCTGCACGCATCAGGGCTGCAAGCTCTGGTTCGACGGGGCGCATGACCGATTGCAATGCCCGTGCCACACCACGTCGTTCACCACCGACGGACGGGTCATTACGCACCAGCTGCCCATCGCGCCCAAACCGCTACCGAAGTTGGAAGTGCGCGAGACCGACGGTCACATCGAGGTGTTCGCCCCCGACCGCCCCGTCTGATCCGGTTGTAACCCCCGCCCCTATCTCTGTGCGGTGGTTCGCGACTCGCCGCGGACTCATTCATGGAAAGGGGCCCACATGCAGATGTCTCGACTGTGCTGCGCCGTGCTGGTTGCGGCGGCGGCTATCCCGCTGGCAGCGTGCTCCGGCAGCGGCCGCACCACATCCGATGCGCCACTGTCGATCACGATCGCTTCTGATGCAACCAGCGCTCCCGGAATGTCCGGGCACAGCATGCCCGGCATGACCTCCATGCCGACAACAGGCGCCGCTCCCTCGTCGCCGGCCCCCGCAGGGCCTGCGGTGAACATCGAGAACTTCGCCTTCAATCCCCCCACGTTGACCGTGCCCGCAGGCACCACCGTCACCTGGACGAACAAGGACGAAGAACCGCATAACGTGGTGGCCGAGGATGGCACGTTCCGCTCCCCCGGGATGGACGCCCAGGGCACCTTCTCGTATCAGTTCGCCACGCCGGGTACCTACCAATACGTATGCGGCATCCACCCCTTCATGAAGGCCACGGTGGTAGTGCGATGACCGCGGAGAAGGAACCTCAGCCGATTCCCGATGTTCTTCGCGCAAGCGGTTCATCTATGTCGCGGCGCCAGCTCATCCGGCACACCGCGTGGTTCGGCGCCGCTGTCGCACTGACTGTCGCTGGCGGAGAGGCCATTTCGCACGTGGCGGGTTCGGCCACCGCTGTCAGCGGCGCCCGCCCGACGCTACGGTTTGCACAGATCAGCGACAGCCATATCGGATTCAACGGCACCGCCAATGCCAATGTCGTCGATTCTTTCGGCCGTGCGATCAATCAGATCAACAATCTGGGCTACACCCCGGACTTCGTCATCCACACCGGTGATCTCACACATCTGGCCACCGATGAGCAGTTCGATCAGGTGAAGCAGATGATGTCCGGGCTCAGCACCCCGCATGTCTTCACCGTCCCTGGCGAACATGATTCGGTTGACGACGCCGGACAGAAGTACCGCGGCGTCTTCGGCGGCGGCACCCGCGGCGACGGGTGGTACAGCTTCGATATTGCCGGTGTCCACGTGATCGGACTGGTCAACACTCTCAACCTGAAGAAGCTCGGACACCTGGGCGGCGAACAGCTCGAATTCATCCGCAAGGATCTGGAACCGTTATCCGCCGACACCCCGATTATCGTGTTCAGTCACATCCCACTGTTCGCGATGTATCCCGAATGGGGTTGGGGTACCGATGATTCTGCACAAGCCCTGAGCTACATGAAGCGGTTTGCGTCCGTGACGTGCCTCAACGGACATGTGCACCAACTATTCACCAAGACCGAGGGAAACGTCACCTTCTACAGCGGTACGACGACGGCCTACCCGTTACCCAAACCGGGCGACGGTCCGGCTCCGAAACCGGTGACGCTGCCGGCCGGTCAGCTGCACGACATCCTGGGGATCCGCGAGGTCAGTTACATGAAAGGCAATCAGGCCCTTGCCATTAAAGAGGATAAACTGACATGAACAGCGCATATCGCTATACCTTGGCCGTGGCAATGGCCGTCAGCGGGTATGCCCACGCCTACTTGTATATGCATGGTTATCAACATATTCCGGCCATCGGCCCCGCCTTCCTGGTACAGGCCAGTGCCTTCCTCGCGTTGGCCGCACTGATCGCCGTGGGCGCGCCCGAGTGGATCATCGCGGTGGCGGGTCTGGGCTCGGCGGGAGCACTCGCGGCCTTCGCGCTGTCCCGCACCGTCGGCCTGTTCGGGTTCTCCGAACACGGATGGGATCCGGCGCCGTATGCGGTGATCAGCGTGCTGACAGAACTGGCCGCCGTCGCCTTGACGGGCGTCCTACTCGCCAAGTACGTACGGCGGCCAGTTCCCGCGACCTCGACGTCCCGGGCGGGGTCGCTATCGCAACGGTGACTACTTTGTGGTGTAGCCGCCGTTGATCAGGATGGTCTGCCCGGTGATCCACCAGCCATCGCTGACGAGGAATCGGATGAACGGAGCGATGTCCTCGATATCGGTCAGTCCGGTCTTCGAGAACGGCGAGAGTGCGGCCGCGGTCTTGTGATACGCGACGGCATCCTCACCCTCTGCCGGGTAGAAGAAAGGCGTGTCCATTGGGCCCGGACCCACCGCGGTCACCGAAATGCCACGCTCCCCGTACTCCTTCGAGGCGGCGCGGGTGAAGTGCTCGACCGGGGCCTTGGTTCCCGCGTATGCCGCGTAGAACGGGGTGTACGCACCCAGCAGCGATGTCACCAGGGTGACGATCTTGCCGTTGTCGTTGACGTGCTTACCCGCCTCCTTGAGGAACAAGAATGCGGATTTGGCGTTGACCGCGCTCGCCGAGTCGTACTCCTCCTCGGTGATTTCAGTAAACGGCTTCTTGATGACCTTGCCGACCGTGTTGATGGCGATGTCGGGGCGGCCTACCGCATCGACGGTATCCGTGAATAGTTTGCTTACTGCGTCTCCAGTGGTCAGGTCACCCTGAAACGCCACCGCCTTAGCTCCAGCCGCTTGGATCGCGGCCACCGTCTCGTCGGCGGCATCCTTGCTCGACGGGCTGTTGTAATGGATCGCCACGGCACCGGCGCCGTTGGCCACGAGATCCCGGGCGATGAGCCCACCCAGATTCTTGCCTCCACCGGTGATGAGAACTGTCTTACCATTTAGCGAATGATCTGTCACTCGATGATCTCCCTTTACATGTGCGTGGACCCGTCATTGCGAGTGGGTTCCACGGCTACCCACATCTCCATACAAAATCGTAGGTTTAGATAGCACAAGGGAAAACCACATTATTCTTGTATAAGCACAAATAGGAGTTGTCATTGCAGATGAGCGCGACGGCCGAAGGTAATTCGCTGGTCAACTTGCTGGATTCCCGGCGATTGTTTCAGTTCGTCGTGGCCGCGGAGGCCCCGACACTGGCCGCCGCTGCGGCGGAATTGTTCATTACCCAACAGGCGCTGTCGTCGGCGATACGCCAACTGGAACGCGACCTTGGCGTCGAGCTGTTCTCACGCGCACAACGCAGTCTGCAACTGACCGACGCCGGCCATGAGCTGTACACCGGCGCAAGACCACTGCTGGCCGGAATACGTGTGCTGGCCCACGCGACACGCAACTTCTCAAATCCTCAGCGGGCTTTTGTTATCGGGCACTCCCCGGCAATATCCAGTGAAGAGGTCTACCGAATCATCGAGCCGACGGTCATCGCGGACCCCACGGTGTCGATCACCGTTCGCCAGGTCTTTCCGGGCACCATGCGCGACGGCCTCCTCGATGGCTCGCTCGACCTGGCACTACGCCGCGGGGTAGACATGCCCACCGACCTGGCCACCGACACTCTGCTCTATCAGCCGCTGCGCATCGCGGTCGTGCGGTCCCATACCCTCGCCGCCAGCGATCGGATCGACATCACCGAGATCGCGGACTATCCCGTCGTGGTGTGGGCCCCACCCCGCCACTCGTTCTACACAGACTTGCTGATCTCACATTGCCGCCGAAGCGGTTTCGAGCCACAACTACTGGTCAATCCGGTGCAGGGCACCCCGCCGTACACGGCGGTACTCGCGCACCCCGATCATTGCGCGTTCGTCACCGACGACCCGGGCGTCATCTACCACGGCAAGGTACGGGTGATCGAGATCGCGGATCCCCCATTGGTTCCCGTTCAGGCGGTCTGGCTCCCACATTCGGTGTCGGCCATCCGCAACCGGCTGTTCGAGGCCGTCCAGCGTGCGGCTGTTGTCAGCGCGACATCGCGGTTGGAAGATGGAGGTATTCGGAGCACGAGCCCAAGTACCTCCTATGTCGCCGACACATCGGATGTTCAGTGATCGCCAGGACGCCGGCCGCGTACTGGCGAGCTTCCTTGCGCCATACAAGATGCAGGGCGTGGTGGTCCTCGCACTACCACGTGGCGGAGTTCCGGTGGGACGGGAGATCGCGGCGGCCCTGAGTGCCCCGCTGGAGGTGCTGGTCGTACGCAAGCTCGGCGTTCCCGGACACGAGGAGTACGCGATGGGGGCCATTGCCAGCGGCGGCGAGGTAATCGTCGACGAAGACATCGTGCGCGCGATGGGAATCAGCCCGGCACAGCTCAGGGAAGTTACCGCCCGTGAGCGTCGCGAGCTTGCCCGCCGTGAACAGACGTATCTGAAACACCGCAGCATCGAAATCGAAGACAAGACAGTCATTCTGGTCGACGACGGCGTCGCCACCGGCGCGACGATGCGTGTTGCATTGCTGGCGATCAGACGGGCATCGCCTGCCCGAGTGGTGGCGGCTGTTCCCGTTGCCCCCAGATCTGCGTTCCACCGATTCGGTTCCCTTGTGGACGATTTCGTGGTCGCGTCATGCCCCTCCCGATTCCAGGCGGTGGGCGATGCCTACGACGACTTTCACCAGGTCGCCGACGACGAGGTCCGCGCCCTGCTCTCGCCACCGATCACCACATAGCGTGACCGGGCGCCTACCGTGGGGACATGCGTACGGTTGTGCTGGCAGCCCTGTCTCTCATCCTTCTCGTGGGTTGTGGCGATCGTGGGCTCGATACGCCGCGGGCAACAGCCGATACCTCGGCCGCCACCCCGACGGAGATTCCACCCGACACCTCATCCGTCGTATTTCAGGACGATGCGCGAATCCTCGGCAGCCGTCCCATGACATTCGACACCTGGAGTCGCTCCGCCGACGGCAACGCCGTGATCGTGCACTTCACCAGCGGCACTCCGCAGTGCCACGGCGTGCACGCAGCCGCCCACGAGACGGACGACGCAGTAGAGATCGCGTTGCGCGGTGGCACACCGCCGGAGGCCGTCGGCAAGGCCTGCATCCTGATCGCCGTACAGGGCAGTCTTTCAGTGCCACTGGATAATCCGCTCGGTGACCGGCGAGTTCTCAGCGTGTCGTGACGGGCGCGACCGGCGACAGCGAGCCCTGGAGAGTGTGGCGCCCGAGCAGTGGTGTCAGGAAAGCCGTGACGGCCGTTTCTGTTTCAGCCGCGTGGGTGATCAGGGGCCAGTGACCGGCCGTATCCAAGATGACCAGTTGCGCGGAGGGGAACGCCTGCAGCTGCTGATGGGCATGCTTTACGGGCAGGAAGTGATCGCGCGCTCCCCAGATCACCAGAGCGGGAATGTCATGCTGGCGCAACAGGTATGCGAGGGGCTCGCCGAACTCCCCCAAGTGATGTGAGGCACGGTACAAACGGATCACCGCATCCCTTGTGTCCGAATCGAAATCGCGTGCCATATGAGCCAGGAACTCGGCGGGCAGCCGAGTGGGCGCGGGCTTGAGAGCGTAACCGTATTGAATGACCAGTTTGAACGCCGCAGTCGTGGTCAGGCGCATGACCAGCTCACCGAGCCGCCGGGTGAGCCAGAGCCGAGCCGGCCAGTGCCAGCGATGCCCTGAGACGGCGCCGGTGTTCATCAGAGTGATCGATGCGACCTGGTTCAGGTGGGCGGCAGCCCAGGTCAAGCCCCACAGTCCACCGAAATCGTGTAGCACCAGGTGGACGTTGGTGATGCCCAGCTCGGCCAGTACGCCATCTAGATGTATTGCATGCCCGACCGCATTCTGCGGAAAACCGCTGGGTTTGTCCGCCTGCCCGAACCCCGGCATGTCCAGGGCCACAGCCCGCGCGTGATCGCCGACCGCCCCGAGCAGTCCGCGGAAGTCGTGCGATGAACCCGGATTTCCGTGAATGAACACCACTGCCGTATCGCCACGATCTGGACCGGCGAGCAGCAGCGGAGACCGCACTCCATCGATGGTCACGTGGCTTGTTCGCAGATCTGCCATGTCTCTCCTCGCGCTGTTGTGACGGGCCGAGCACTCCAGCCGGTGCTCAATTTCGGTAATCTAACATATGGTAGATACCATAATCTATACACTGGCAGGGCTCCGTGCTCATGGCGGAGCAGAAAGGATGGTTGGCCGGTGGCCGTCGCGAAGGCTCCGCAGAAGGTAAGTAGAGGCAAGACCAAGCAGCGGATGCTGTACGCGGCTGTTGAGCTGATGGCCGAGAGAAGCGCGGCCGGAGTCACCGTCGATGAGGTGATTGCCCGAAGCGGCGCCCCGCGTGGTTCGGTCTACTACTACTTCCCCGACGGGCGCGCACAACTGATCAGCGAGGCACTCGAGCTGGCCGGCCAGATCACCGCCGCAACGATCACCGAGGCTTTTACGGTCGGCCCCGCCGGCGGGATCGACCACTACGTCAATTTCTGGATAGAGATACTGCACGACAAAGACTTTGGGGCCAGCTGCCCAATCGCCTCAGCGGCAATCGGGGGCGGCGAGATCGACGGCAGTCTGATTCCACAGGCCGACACCATCTTTCAGTCGTGGCAGGAGCTCATCATGTCGGGTCTCGCCGATATGGGATTTCCACAGAAGCGCGCGGACGGGCTGGCCACCTTGATTGTCTCGGCAATCGAGGGCGGCCTGATATTGGCCCGCGCCAACCGCGATATCGCGCCGCTCGAGAAGGTGCGCAATGAGCTCAATCAACTACTACAACAAGCACTCAACGAGCATTAAAGGCCGGTAAGCAAGTTACTTCACGGGGTTGTGCTTGAAGCTCACCCTGACGATGCCGTGGTCCCCGGTACCGGTCTGCCGGTGATTCTCGAAATTGAGATGGTCATTGTTGATCAGTAGCCCGTCGAAGAGCCACACCCGTTTACGGCTGTGGTCGTAGAACTGCTCGCTGACGAGCACATGGTCGAGTGACTCCCGCAGATCTTGGTGCACGTGGGTGTAGTACACGTCGCGTGTGTCCCGGTACTCCTGCAGTGTCTGCGCCGAGTAGAGCCCAAAGTCGCTGCCACCCTGAGAATCTCCGACGAGATAGCGCGGCTGGCCGGTCAGGATGTTCGCCGTGTTGCTCTCTTTGCCGTCGTTTATGTCGCCCAGCACGATCACCGGAGTCTCCGTGTCGCGCATGACGCCGTTGAGCAGCACGCGCACGGCCACCGCCTCCGCGGTTCGGCGGATGGTTGAGATCCCGTCACCCAGCGCCTGCTGATGTGGCCGATACGTCGCCGAGGACTTCTTGTACCAGGCTTCCTTGCTGATCTGCGTGGGTAGCTTGGATTTGAGGTGCACCACAAAGACTTCCGTGGCCGGTTCGTCGTCACGCAGCTGAACCTGAAAGTTCAGCACCGGCCGGGAAAAGCTCTTGATCGAGACGTCGATGGCGGGCGCCTGCGGGTCCCCGGGGTCATCCCGGGACTCAAGCCGCACGGCCTTGGGGAAGTCGGTTATCCACGTGGGCTTTCCGGTCAAGAGCCCCTTACGAACCAGCGCGGCGCAGGTGATGGATGTTCCTATCGCCGGAGTGGCCAGCACGTCGTAGCCGTCGGCCAGACCCTGTGGGTCTGCCGCTAGAACCGCGTCCAGTGCGCTCTTGCTCCACACTTCCTGCAGCCCTATCACGTCCGCCCCGATGATCCCCAATTGCCATGCTGCCCATTCGCTCTTGCGCTTGAACTCCTCGGGAGTCCATGGCTTCGTCGTGGCGTAGAGCGGCGTGTCCGCGTCCTGCAGGTTGTACATGTTGAACGTCGCGACACTGAACGTGGTGCGGGCCATGACTGCCACGGTATTCCGATGATCTCGGCAGGTCTAGATTGTTCACCCGGATGCCACCCACCCGTCATACCGGAACACCCACCGACCGTGAGCGCGCCAGGTGGGGTTCTCGTGTTGTTTGCTGTCCCGCAATGTTCCGTGGCTAACTTCCAGCCATGGACATGGGTCTGGCGCCCGCGGACGTCATGGATCCGATGTATTGGCTGGGCGAGGGCGGATTGTTCGGTGGCGCCGTACTGGCTGGGGTCATGGTCATCGTCTTCATCGAGACCGGCCTGCTGTTTCCCTTCCTGCCCGGTGACACCCTGCTGTTCTCCGCAGGACTAATTGCCGCCCAGCCGAATTCACCTGTCTCGATCCAAGTCTTGGCGCCATGCGCCGCAGTGGCCGCACTGCTGGGCAGCCAATGCGGCTATTTCATCGGACGCCGGCTGGGTCCGGCGCTGTTCAAGAAGGAAGATGCCCGCTTTTTCAAACAGCGGTATCTGACCGCCTCCCGCGAGTTCTTCGACAAACACGGACCCAAGACACTGCTGGTTGCCCAGTTCATCGGTGTGGTCCGCACCTTCACCCCGGTCATCGCGGGCATGTCGGGGATGCGCTATCCAATGTTCTTGCTGTACAACGCTATCGGTAGCACAGCATGGGGTGTCGGGCTGACGACGGTCGGCTACTTCCTGGGCAACGTTGCCTTCGTCGGCGAGCACCTGGACATCATCATCCTGGTGGTCGCCATCTTGTCGACCCTCCCGGCGGCCGCGACCGCCATCAAGCTGTTCCTGGAGAAACGGCGCGCGGTCACCGATAACGGCTAGGAGCCCGCCACGGTTTGACGGTCGTAATGCCGCTTCACCCGAGCGCGGTTACCACATTTGGGCGTGCACCATTCCCGGCGCGGGTGCTCCTTGACGAAGTAGAGCACGCAGTGTGACGCCAGGCAGGCACGCAGCTGGTGGCGTTCCGGGCCACCGAATAAGTCGACGGCCTGACGAGCGATCAACCCAACGGTCAACCGTGCCTGCGATCCGCGTGCCGTCGCCGTTCTACTGGGCGCTCCGTCCACCGGCCACACCAACTCCGCCCGGGCACGAGCGAGCGTATTGATCGTGGCGACGGCCTGGGTATGCGTCATCCCGGACGTCGGTGGTCTCGGATCCTCGGTGACCTCGGCGGCCAGGCACCGTAACGCGTCGCGCAGGGCGCGTAGGTCACCGGCGACAAACTGCGCATCCTCGAATGAGAAGGCAATCGTGTGGGCACCTGATTCGGCCAGGATCCGATCCGCCATCGCATTGAGCCATGCGTACACCGACTGGTCGCCGTCCAGGGCATCCCGAATATCCCCACGTCCACCACGAACCGTGTTCATCAGTTCCACGGGCAGCGGTTCACCGAGGATGGCGGCGATGGTGCCCGACGTGCTCGTTTCCATGCCACGACTGTAACCCTCCTAATGGATAGCGCTACTTGTAACCATGTGGCCTATCTAACAGTGAAGAGGAAATAACTGCTAATGGTTAGCAGTTCCTCTAAACGTTAGGACTTCTCGACGGTGGAAGGAACCGCCATGAACACTCAGATCACTTCATTCACCCGGTCGGCCATCCGGTCAGCGGTTTCATTCTTGGTGGCAGCCGCAGCGCTCGGAGCGATGGCCGTGGCTTCGTTTGCGTTCAGCGCGCAGGCCTCAGCGTCGGCCGGAGGCGGGTCATCCGCCGCGGACACCGTGGACCAGCTGCAGGCGCAGGGTTACACGGTCCAACTGAACGGCATCGCCGACGCGCCGCTGTCGCAGTGTGTGGTGACCGGCGTCGAGGGGCTGCGCGGTGCCACCGCCTTCTCGACCGTGTATGTCGACATCTCTTGCCCAACGCACAACTGAATAAAACCGAATACGCACACGCGGACCCCCCGGTCATATGGCCATGGGAGTCCGCGTTGTCGCATTCGGTTGTCTTACTCTATCGAACAGGCCAGTCCCCCTGATTATTCCGCGGCGAGCTGACTGACTTATCACAGGCCATCGAGGATGGCGACGGATAGCGCTCACGTTATTAGAAGCATCGCAAGTAGATCTTCAAAAGCATTGGAGCGCAGACACAATGACCGCCATCACCGCCACCTCGAAGGCCATTTCCACTAACGCAAGCCGCGTTGTCGCCGCGGCGGGCATCGGTCTCGCGATCCTGGTGCCAAGTTTCGCGGCCATCGAATTGACGGCCTCTCCCACCTCCGCCGTCGTCGCCGGGGCCGGCAATAACGGCTCGGGGGGCAACAACAGGGATCACGCTCGGCTGGGCACCGGCCAGTACACGATGAACAACTCTGGCCCGCAGATGCGCTACACCCCGCCCGCCAGCGGTCAGTTCATCGGCGGTATCAACTAGCCCGCCAAAGACCAAGGGCCGCTTCCGAATCAGCCTACGGAAGCGGCCCTTTTGGCGTTGAAGGAAAGTCTGCGGAGCCCAACCCGATATCAGCGGACTTCGAAGTATTCGTCGTGGTAGACACCCTTGCCCGCCACCCCGTCACCAACGACAACACCGCGAAATACCGCGTGCACCTTGTTCAGCCAGCGGTACTGGTCACTGCCGGTCTCGAAATGTGCGTGTCCGCGCAAGACCGCTCCGGCCGCGAAGCCCGCTGACATATCGCAGCGGCCATGGCCGTGGATGTAGATCGCCGCGCCGTCAGCGGTCTGCATGGTTCCTCGATAGTCGGCGGTGCCAGTCCCGTCCGGCCCGATAACGAACCAGTCGGCATTCGCGCCGCCCAGAGTCTGCGCAGAAATCCCCCGCCCCTCCAGCCTCCCGTCTGGGATTTCGATGACCACGCGCGTACCGGCCGGGGTGGTGGGCATGACCACGTACCTAGCCACGCGCCATACGCCCCGAAAAAGCGGCACCAGCGCGACTCCTTCGTCAACACCCGGCAGTTTCTCCTCGAACGTCAACATCACTGACCTCCATTCGATGCGCCATACCTTGCAAGATCAAGGTAAGCCCTATACTTTGAAGCGTCAAGGTAAACTCTGGCGCATGAGCCAGCCTCGAACTCGCCGACGCCCCGACGAGGCGAAGTCGTTGATACTCAATGCCGCCGAGGAGCTTCTTGTCGAGTCCGGTCCGCACGCCGTCGAGGTACGCGCCGTCGCCACCCGAGTCGGTATGACCGATGCGGGTATCACCCACCACTTCAAGAACCGCGACGGTCTACTCGTGGCGCTACTGCATCACGGCGGTACCCGGATCCGCGACACAGTCGAGCACGCCACCCACGACTGGGTCAGTCGCGGCGCACAGGTGTCTGAGTTGGTGGACTGCATCGCAGATGTCTATGAAGACGGCTACGGGGAGTTGGCCATCGCCCTTCACGCTGCAGGGTGGCGCGATGACGGTGCCGGTCTACTCAATCCCGTCGTCGATACCCTGCACGCAGCCCGGAAGCCCACGCATGGTCGCCGACCGCCGCGCGATGACACCCGTCTTGCCGTCGCCGCTCTGCATCAGGCGCTGGCCACCGAAGCTGCTTACGGAGCGGCATTTCGCCGCAGTGCCGGCATTCTCGAACCAGACGCGAGCCAAGGCCGCCAACAACGACGATGGTGGGTGCGCACCCTCGTCACCGTTCTGGATATCGACGAGACGCTCTCCATAACGCCCAGTGGCCGCTAGGGCAGGATTGAATCCACGTACCCGCCGTCGGCACGAACCGCGGCGCCCGTTGTCGCGGAAGCGAACGGGGAGCTGAGGTACACGACCAAGTTGGCGATCTCCGCCGGTTCGATCAAACGCTGCAGCAGCGACTGCGGCCGATGCTTCTTCATGAATTCACGCTGCGCCTCATCCCAGGGCAGCGACGTGTCGACAAGCTGATAGACGAAGTCCTCGACGCCCGCGGTGTGCGTGGGCCCGGCGATGACCGAGTTGACGGTGACACCAGAGCCTGCTGCATCCTTCGCGAACCCACGCGTGACCCCCAACAACGCGGTCTTGGAGACCCCGTAGTGGATCATCTCCTGCGGAATGACAATCGCCGAGTCACTGGCGATCTGAATGATGCGGCCCCATCCGGCGTCGATCATCCCCGGCAAGTACGCCCGGATAAGACGCACCGCGGACAGTACGTTCACCTCGAAGTAATTCCGCCACTGTTCGTCGGTGATCTCACGTGCCGGTATCGCACCGAAGATGCCCAAGTTGTTGACCAGGATGTCCACCTCGGGG
Organism: Mycobacteroides salmoniphilum; assembly: GCF_004924335.1. NCBI lineage: Bacteria > Bacillati > Actinomycetota > Actinomycetes > Mycobacteriales > Mycobacteriaceae > Mycobacteroides > Mycobacteroides salmoniphilum. The sequence continues at coordinate 4,549,520 of NZ_CP024633.1, forward strand.
AGCTGCTCGCGGAGCAGCTGCACTCCCTCGGCAGTGGAAACGTCCGCGGCGACTCCGATGACACTGCCGTTCTGAAGCCCAATCTCGGCAATGGCCGCATCGACGCGGTCCTGCGAGCGACCATTCACCACAGCCCGCGCACCACTGGCGGCCAGCTGCCGAACGATTTCCAGTCCAATACCCTGCGTGGATCCCGTGACTAAGGCGGTCTTACCAGTCAGATCGATGTTCACGTGTCTATTGAAGTCCTACCGCACCCGAGTTCATTCCCGGCGGGCTGTGGTGGCCGCGCAGAGCCTGTTCCCCGCGCGGCCACCGATCCGCTCAGTCCGAGCAGCAGCATCCACCCTGCTGGGCCGACACCAACTCCTCTGACACAACCTCTACCTTGCCGTCAGGACGCCAATCGAACGGGAAGTGCTTGCTCGACTCTCCGCGATGCTCGTGTGACCATTCGAACCCGACGGAGTGGTCCTTCTTGACCACACCCCAGGTCGCAACCTGACCCGGACCCACTTCAGCTCCGGGTGCGTTCGTCGTGGTGACTCGCCGACTGGGGTCGGCCGTAGGGCCGGTCAGGGCCTCGACACGGAGATCCACCTTGCCGGGGATCTCGGCACCCCAACTCGCGAGATCGTCGGCCTTGTCGAAGTTGATCGGGACGTACTCGATACCGCGCAGTTCTTCGATGAGACTTGCGAACTCCGCGGGCCAGCCGCCCTCTTTACCCGTAAAGATTCGCTCGAGCGCGATGCGCTGACGGGCGTCCGCGGACTCATCGATGTAGAACATCAGCTTCATCGTCGCGTCCGGGTCACCTATCCACATGTTCCCCCTGAACTCGCCCTGAGCAATCACCCCCAGATTGCTCAAGTCAACATCGCCCCAATGGCCTTCGTTGACATGCCACACCAAGGTGAAAAGGCAGTCCCCGTGTGTGGGTTCCTGCGCGAAGCTGCACGGGCAGGGCAGCTTGCAGCTGCACACGTCGAACCAATCGCCCTTGAGATTCCAGTCGTAGGTATCCGTCGCCGACATTTCGTCCATTCCTTTCTATACCCCATGGGGGTATCTGACAACCTGAACGTAGCAGTGGTCACCAGGCCTTGGCAAGTACCCCTAGGGGGTATATTTCGGAGCCGTTGCCGCGCTGGGCCGATCAATTGATATAGATAGGTCTATGTCCGCATCAGCTTTCGACCCCGCGCCCGTCAGACAAATCTGGCAGGAGCTGGATATACCGGGGATCGTGGACGTGCACACCCACTTCATGCCCAAATCCGTCATGGACAAGGTGTGGGCCTACTTCGACTCGGCCGGGCCTCTCATCGGGCGCCCCTGGCCGATCACCTACCGCGCCGAGGAGTCGCAGCGGATGCAGACGCTGCGGGAGTTCGGAGTGCTCCGCTTCACCTCATTGATCTACGCGCACAAACCGCAGATGGCTGCCTGGCTGAACCAGTGGGCGACCCAGTTCGCGGCGCAGACCCCCGACTGCATCCACACCGCAACCTTCTTTCCCGAATCCGATGCGCTCGACTATGTGCACGAGGCCATCGAGGCGGGAGCCCGCATCTTCAAGGTCCACATTCAGGTGGGTGCGTTCTCCCCCATCGATCCGCTGCTCCTCCCGGTGTGGGGTCTGCTCGAGGACGCCGGAGTTCCGGTGGTGATCCATTGCGGCTCGGGCCCGGCTCCGGGCGAATTCACCGGGCCCGAACCAATCCGGTTGCTGCTGACGCAGTTTCCGCGACTACGCCTGATCATCGCGCACATGGGTATGCCCGAGTACTCGGACTTCCTCGATATCTCTGCACGGTACGACGAGGTACGGCTCGACACCACCATGGCCTTCACCACGTTCTCCAACGAGAAGGCACCGTTTCCGGAAGCTGCCTACCCACGGCTTCTGGATCTAGGGCACAAGATCTTCTTCGGCAGCGACTTTCCGAACATCCCCTACGGATATGCCGAGGCCATCACCGCGCTGCGGTCCGTGCCCGGCGTCGACGACGGGTGGATGCGCGATGTCCTCTACCGCAACGGCGCAAAGCTGTTCGGCGTTGACGGCTAGATGAGCGAGCCGGCGCGATACGCCTCGCGCACCGTAAGCCGCTGACGTTTTCCGCTGCTGGTCCGGGGAATTGTCCGCGCCGGCACCAGCACCACCTCATCGAGGGAGAACCCAAAGGCTGCGCGTACCCCGCCGGCGATGCGCGTGCGAAGTTCCTCGTACTCGTCGGCCGCGGCCCGTGTTCCGACGACGGCGATCACCGATTCTCGGGCTCGCTGTTCGTCACGCAGCGAAAAGACGACGGAAACACCCCCGGCGCCGGACATCCCGTCGATCTCCCGCTCGATGTCATAGGGCGGGAAATTGCGACCACGCACAATGAGCATCTCCTTGTGACGGCCCACCACGAACAGTTCACCATCGGTGACAAAGCCCCGGTCGCCGGTGTCATGCCAGCCGTCCGCGGGCACCGCGACCCCGCCGTCCGCGGTCAAGTAGCCCAACATCACCGACGGACCGCTCACCTGGATATCGCCCACCACACCGTCGGGCAATAGCTCGCCGTCGGGGGCGACGACCCGAAGGTCCAAGCCATCAACCACCTGTCCGCAGGACACCACAGGCTGACCGTCATCCGGCCTGCGACCAACCCGCACCCTTCCGAAGGACGAAGCATCGGGCGTAGAAGGTTGCAGTGCAACGGTTGTCGCGAGCACCGTCTCAGCCATGCCGTAGCACGGCACCAACACATCTGTCCGCATCCCCAGTGGTGCAAGTCGGTCGGTGACCTCATGCAGCACCGAGAACGGAATGGGCTCGGCACCGACATACGCGTGCCGCAGCGCGGACAAGTCCAGGTCTGCGGGGGCTCCACTACGCGAGACCGCCTCCGATACCGCCCGATACGCGAAGGGCGGGCCTGCGGTGTGTGTCGACCCATGCTGGGACATGTGTCGCGGCCAGGACATCGGATCCCGCAGAAATCCCATCGGCGTCATCACCCCGATGCGCAGGCCGTAGAGCAGTGCGGCCAGCACCTGTATGAACCCCATGTCATGGTAGAACGGCAGCCAGCTGAACACCCGATCACGTCCGCGCAAAGCTCTTGTGCCATAAGCGATTGAGCTGGCGTTGTGCACCACATTGCCATGCGTCAACAGCACCGCTTTGGGAGCCGACGTGGATCCGGAGGTCAGCTGAATGTGGTGGATATCGCCGGGATCGGGCTGCGAACACCGATGCCAGTCAATCGGATCGGCATCGGTCAGTTCGTTATACGTCACGACTGCCCGGTGCGCGACCGCCACCGCCACCCGGGGTTGCGCGATGACCATGGCCGGGTTCAGCACCCCCAGCGCCGCACCCAAGTGCGCCACACCCGCCGAATCCGGGCGCGACGGAGTGGGCGGGGGTGCGATCGCGCACGGCACCGCACCCAGCAACAGCACTGCCAGCAGCGTGGTCAGGTATTCCTCGTCACTCGCCGCGATCATTGCGACCCGGTCGCCACGGCGAAGGCCCCGCGCGGTCAGCGCTGCGGCACGAACCCGCGTGGTAAGAACCAGGTTTACCGCAGGAAGGGTGTACAGATGGCTACGCGAGTCGTAGAAGTCAATCTGTTCTAGCTCCGAGCGCAGCAGCATGGCGTAGTCGATCGCACCGGATGCCATGGCCGGAGCGTTCGCCTCCACATGCTGACGAATCGCAATGTCACTCATGCCTGTTCGCGGCGTTTCGCCTTATCGCTCAGACGTTGACGAATGAACACGCCGATATCACCCACCACGGTGAACGCGAAGGCCTCCTCTTCCGGAATGAAGACCGTGAACCTGTCCTCCAGCTCGTTCATCAACGCCATGAGCACCACGGAGTCGACGGGCAGGGCGAGCAACGGGGAGTCGGCATCAACCGCGGCGAGGTCGACCTGTGTCAGATCTTCCGGGGGAAGTAGCCGGGTCAAGGCATCGCGGAGCGCACCGATGACTTCCGTATCTTCGGGTAGCGCAATGGTTTCGGTCATTGTTCCTCCTTCTCCAGCAGCACGCCGTCTTCAAGGTGCAGCACACGATCAGCGATTCCCGTCAGGCGCAGATCGTGCGTCACGATGACCACCGCCGCCCCTTGAGTCCGCGCGGCGTCCGCAAGTTGCTCGGCCACCTTCTTGCCGGTGGCTGAATCCAGGTTCGCGGTCGGCTCGTCGGCGAGTACCAGGCCGGGGCGCGCAACCAGAGCCCTGGCTGCCGCCACACGTTGTTTCTCGCCTCCCGAAAGCGCAGGCGGGCGATGGTTGGTCCGGTGCGCCAACCCCAGCTCGATTAGCAGTTCCCTAGCCCGCGCCAGCGCGGCATCCTTCTTGACCCCGGCATAACGCAATGGCAGCGCTACGTTCTCCGCGCTGGTCAACGCGTTGAGAAGGTTGTACTCCTGAAATAGGAAGCCCAAGCGCTTCAATCGGATCCGCGCTCGTTCCCGCTCGCCGAGTTCACCAACGTCCTGTCCGTCGATCCGGACGCGCCCCGAGCCCGGGGTGAGCAACAGCCCCATGACAAGAAGCGCGGTGGTCTTACCTCCGCCCGAGGGGCCGACAACCAGCACCACCTCGTGGGGCTTGACCGCCAGATCCACACCACGCAGAGCGCGCACCGCCGCGTCGCCGCTGCCGTACTGATGCTCCACATTCTCAAGTCGCAACACAGGATTCATCGAACTCACCTCCGGAACGCCTGGGCAGGGTCGATCCGTGTCACTCGTCGGACAGGAATCAGTGATCCGATGATCGCCATGACACCGGTGGCCGCCGCCATCGCGGCGAGCATGGTGGGAGTGACCTGCACCGTGACGTCTCCCAGCCGATCCTTCACCAGGAACTGCACCCCATAGGTAATGCCTGCACCCAACAGGTATCCGAGTCCAGCGATCAGGATCGCCTGGGTGATCACGGTGCGGCACAACTGCGCCGGACGAACGCCCAATGCGCGCAACACCGCGAAATCACTCATCTGCTCGGTGGTCACCGCGAGAACGGTCAACCCCACGAGCGCCACCCCCACCAGCGCGGCGATCCCGATCATCGTCTTCAACGGTCGCCCGATCATCGAGATGACAATCGCCCGGCTATTCTCGGCGAAAGTTGCCGCGGTGAGCGCGTCCATCCCGGGAACCGTCCTTCGGACCGAGTCCGCGACCTGCTCGGCGGTGAATCCTTCGGCAGGATGAATCAGGAAGTAGGACGCGCGATTTCCCGCGCGCAGCAGGTGCGCAGCATCCGGCAGGGAGACGAACGCGTAGAAGTTGCCCACGGCAGCGGTCTGGTTGGACAAACCCACCACCGTGAAATCACCGTCTACGAGCTGCACCGTGTCCCCGATGTGGATCTTGTTCTTCTTGGCCAGCACTCGATCGAGTACGACCTCCCCGGACCCATTCACGTTGCGGCCCTCCGACAAAGACCACGGGCCTCCCGCACCGGTGGTCGTGTCGTATCCGACGACAAAGTACGCGGTGTGCCCGCCGTTGTGCACGAAATCGGACGGCAGACCGAGGATCGGTTCTGCCGACTGCACACCGGGAACCTTGAGCAGCCGGTCCTTACCATCGCCGGGCAACCATGACACCGCACGGAACATCTGGGAAACACCCGGCTGAACTACCCAGACCGCACCCTTGGAATGGTCGATGTAGGTGGTGACCTGATTCGTGGTGCCCACAAAAATGCCAGACATCACTAACACCAGGATCACCGCCACGGCGACACCGATCACCGAAAGGACGAATCGGGCGCGCTCGGCAACAAGGTTCTTGACGGCGACGATCATCGGACCATCCCGCCTGCCATCGCGCGTAGCCTCTGCACGGCCCGGGTGGTGGCCGCGATGACTCTCTCGACGTCCTCCTCTGACACGTCCGGCCCCATCGAGAATCGCACCGTGCCCCGCGCCTGCTCCTCTGTCAGCTGCATCGCTTGCAGCACATGAGAAACCGAGTCTTCGCCCGCGTGGCACGCCGATCCGGTGGATACATAGATGCCGTGCATGTCGAGATCGTCGGCGAGGGTGTCGGCACGAATGCCGTCGAAGCGCACACTGACGGTCTCCTCCAGCACCGGCTCGGTCACGTTGAGATGCACACCGCCCAGCGGGCGAAGCCCGTCGATCAGCTGCTCGCGCCGATCCCGCATTGCCAGCCGGTACCCCAATGACGCCGTGCGCAGACACACGTCGGCCGCCGCGGCCATGCCGAGTGCGCCGGGCACGTTCTCGGTGCCCGCACGCAGCCGGTTCTCCTGCGGTCCGCCGCGCATGACCGGCGACAGCTGGTGTCCGCGCCGTACCAGCAGCGCACCCATTCCGCGTGGACCGCCGAACTTATGCGCCGACACCGAGATCATGGTGGCTCCAAGGCTTGTCAGGGCAAGCTTGCCCGCCGTGTGTACGGCGTCTATGTGGAACGCCGCGCCCGATCGCATGGCGATGTCGGCGATCTCCCGGACAGGCTGAATGGCGCCGGTCTCGTTGTTTGCGTGCATCACCGAGACCAGCACGGTATCGCGGCGCAGCGCCCGAGCGACATTCCCCGCAACGACATGTCCCGTCGGTGCGGGCTCCACGAAGGTCACCTCCACGCCCAGGTCCTGCAGCGCATGAGCGTTCGCCACGACTGCCGGGTGCTCAATGGACGAGGTCACCAGGTGGCCCCGAAATCCCACGGCGGCAAAGGTTCCCCACAACGCCAGGGTGTTTGCCTCACTGCCTCCGGAAGTCAGCACCACCTCCTCGGCGTCGGCTCCGAACAGCGCAGCGATGGTGCGGCGGGCATCGGTGAGGGCATCGGCGGCGTCACGTCCGGCACCATGGCGGCTCGACGGATTGCCGACCAGTTGGTGTCCGCTCAATATCGCCTGTGCGGCCCGGGGATGCAGGGGTGCGGTCGCGGCGTAGTCCAAGTAGATCTCAGACGGCGCCACCTGCGCGGGCGGACTAAGTTCCAGGGATGGTGCTGACATCTTCGTCAATTCCGTTGCGGTAGTTGTTGGCTAGGCGTTGCGCGACATCGGCACCGAGGGCGGCGACGTGCTGCTGTTCCGGCGAGAGGCCCCCCGACCATTCAGCGACCTGTGTCGGTTCGATCGTCGCGATCGCCTCCACCGACATACCGGCAAGCCGCTCAGTGAGGATGGACGCGACCGCCAGGGAAGCCGAGCATCCGTAAGCCTCGAATCCGACCCGACTCACGACCTCCTCCTGGATTTGCGCGGTCAACAGGATCTGGTCCCCACACACCGGGTTACCGATAAAGGCGGTGACATCAACCTGCGCCAGTCGGCCCGAGTTACGCGGGTTGGTGAAGTGGTCGACCACCGTCGGACTGAACCGTGGCACTAGGCGCCCGCCCCTTGCGAAGCTCCGGCGGGAACCAGCTCACACTCGGCGACGACTTCCCTTGAGTCGATGTATTTTTCGATACTCACGGCGCAGCAGCCCAGTTCGGCGCCCTGACGGCGCCGGCGGAACTTCACGGTCTGACCGGTGCGGCCGCAGGGGCAATCGCCCTCGTCGACCTCACCGATGTCGTCGGAGAGCAGGAAACCGGGGTACGCGGTGTTCAACGCGTCAAGGATCGCTATCCCGCCGGTCTTACCGGGTTCAAGCTCGACAGTCGCGTCGGTGACGTCACGGATCGAGATGTAGCACCACGGCGGCACATGCTTGCGCTGATGCTCGCACTCGATGGCGAGCATGTTGGACTCGATCATGCCGTACATGTCGCGGATTCGGGTGCGGTCGATGCCCAGCACGCGCTGCGCCTTCTCGTTGAAATCGTCTCGGCTGATCGAGTTTCCGGTGTACTGCTTCCAGCCGCCGAGCATGATGATCAGCGAGTCGGGGTCGAGGGTGAGCGGAATGTCCTCGAGCTCCAGGTATTTGAGGAATCGGGCGATGATGAACGGTGGACCGATCAGGTGCCTGGTCATCCTCCCCTCCCAGCTCCGCAGCTGCGCCAACGCCTCCTCCGGATCAAAGGAATACTCGCGCACGACGTAGCGGTGATCGTCGAGCATGCCGGTGAGAAGATTGAAGATCTTCACCATGCCCATCTCGGGCACCTCGGCGGTGGACGGGCACAGAAACAGCCCTGCACCGTGGGAAATACCGAAGAAGTCCCGGTATCCGCCGAAGATTCCGACCGACGCCCGGGTCACCGTCATCGCATCGCGTCGCGCCACAGAAGGCACGCCGCTCGTGCCAGTAGACCGGATCTCAATCTCGACGTCCTCAAGCCCGCAGGTCATGAGCACATGCGCCCCAGCCTGTTTGAACATGCTGACTGGAAGCAGCGGGATGCGCTGCAGGTCAGCCCAGTCGCGAATGTCATGCGGGGTGAGGCCGACGGCGTCGCACTGGGCGCGATAGAACCCGTTGCCGTCGAAGTGCAACGCGAAGGCCTGACGCACCACGTCGGTAAGCGACCCCCGCCAGTCGTCCCGCGTCGCCCGAAGGGCTTCCCCCGGCATCCCGAGCATGGTGACCAAATCCACTGCGCATCTCCTTTGACTGCCCTGCCCATCAAGGGCACCGGTGGAGTGGTCGAATCATGGTGAGGAAAAGTTCCCGCAGAGTTTCGGGGCATTATGGAAGAGTTCCGTCCATGGCTGATGAACCATTGCGCGCGGACCACGCTGAGCTACTGAGACGACGTGCGCTCACCGAGGACGCGGCCCGCCCCGATGCGGTTGCCCGCCGTCACGCGACCGGTAGTCGCACCGCGCGCGAGAACATCGCCGATTTGGTGGATGCAGGGTCATTCGTGGAGTACGGGCGATTCGCCATCGCCGCGCAGCGTGGGCGGCGCGACATCGCCGACTTGATCGCCCGCACACCCGCCGACGGCCTCGTCGCCGGGACGGCACGAGTCAACGGCGAGATGTTCGGCCCCGACCGCAGCGCGTGCGCCGTGCTGTCCTATGACTACACCGTGCTCGCCGGAACACAGGGCGCGCTCGGACACCATAAGAAGGACAGGCTGTTCGATCTCATCGAACGCATGAAGCTGCCGACGGTGTTCTTCGCCGAGGGCGGCGGCGGACGTCCCGGTGACACCGACTATCCGGTGGTCTCGATGCTCGATGTCCGCGCATTCAAGCTATGGGCCGCACTATCGGGAGTGGTGCCGCGGATCTCGGTGGTCAAGGGTCGGTGCTTCGCCGGCAATGCCGTCATCGCGGGTTGCTCGGATCTGATCGTGGCGACCAAGGACACATCGATCGGCATGGGTGGCCCGGCCATGATCGCCGGCGGCGGACTCGGTGAGGTGCATCCGGACGAGGTCGGGCCGTTGTCTGTGCAATCACCCAATGGGGTCGTGGACGTGGTCGTCGACGACGAGCAGCAGGCCGTCGCCGTCGCCAAACGGCTCATCGGGTATTTCCAGGGGGCAATAGAGCCCGGACAGGCAACGGACCAAACCGTCTTACGGACAATGATTCCCGAGCGTGCACGGAGGGCTTATCCGGTGGCACCGATCATCGAGACGCTCGCCGATGAAGGCTCGGTGACGTTCCTGCGGGAGAAGTTCGCGCCCGAGATGGTGACGGCCCTCGCGCGTATTGAGGGCCGCACCGTTGGCGTCCTCGCCAACAATTCGATGGTGATGGCGGGAGCGATCACCGCCGCCGCATCGGATAAGGCCGCCCGGTTCCTGCAGCTGTGCGATGCCTTCGGATTACCGATGCTCTCACTAGTCGACTGCCCGGGGTACATGGTGGGTCCCGCCGCGGAGGCCGATGCACTGGTCCGGCGTGCATCGCGCATGCTCGTCGCCGGGGCCGCGCTACGCGTACCGCTTGTTTCGGTCATCCTGCGCCGCGGGTATGGCCTTGGCGCACAAGCCATGACCGGCGGCAGCCTGCATGAACCACTGCTGACGGTCGCATGGCCGGGCGCGCATCTGGGGCCCATGGGTCTGGAGGGCGCGGTGCGACTGGGGCTGCGTAAGGAATTGGAAGCGATTCCCGACGAGGCTGCCCGGGAGGAAGCCGTGCGTCAGGGCACCGCCGCGGCCCAAGAGAATGCCAAGGCACTCAACGCCGCTCAGATCTTCGAGATCGACGATGTGATCGACCCGGCCGAAACGCGATCCCTCATCGCCTCGACATTCGCTGCCGCCATGCGAGAACCGCTGCCGCCGCGCCGATCCGTCGTCGATACGTGGTAGTGGCTCAGCCGGCGCTCGGAACCCCGTCGCCGTGGAATCCGCTCGGCACCCGATGGCGCATTGTGATTCTTGCGAACAGATGTGAACCCGTTACTGCGCCGCCTCCACGAACTCACGCCTTCCGTACCGGATGGTGGCGTCCTGCCAGCGGCCACCGGCAGCCTCGACCAGTCGTCGCGCCATGTCCACGTCTTTGATATCCGCGATCAGGACCAACCACCCGTCTTCGGTCACCGACCCGCCGGCCAACGCCTCGCGCGCAGTCCCGTCCGCGGCTAGCGCGTCGTGCAGCCGCACCCGATCGATGCCCGGAGCCTCCACGGCCACAGCATTGATCCCTGCGTCCCCGGCCGGCAGATATTCGAAGGTGAGCACCGATTCCTGACCGAACTGCCGACCCACCTGCTCGCCGATGCGTTGTAGATCATCGCGATCCACGCAGGCAAGTTCGAAGGCGCGCGACCGCTCGTAGGTCATGCGGTTGTTGTCCTGCGACCAATACACCCCGTCGACCGGCGTCGACCGCACGGGCAGCACCAGATTCTGGACGGTCATCGCGCTGACTTCTAGCGAGAAGTCATCGAGTGGGTCCAGCAGACGCCTATCGGCAGGGTCGGTGATGATCGCGGTGTTGTTGGTCGCGAACAGCTCGGCCTGGGGGCGAGCCGGATCCCCTGCGACGCACGACTCTGGATCGGCGCGGGCGTATCCCGCGGGCGACCCACCCGCGACGAGCGTCAGCATCGCAATTCCGATCGCGAATACGCGAGTCACCCGATGCATTATTCCGGCACAAAGCCTCTCGGCGGAAGTGCGAATTTGACCTCAAGCGCGGTTGAGATTCTAGGTTGTGGACTCATGACCTCGATCCACGATCCATCCGTCCGCCAGTTCCTCGATTCGAGTCCCGCGCCGGTGGGGCAGCTGGGATACCTCGGAACCGATGGACGCCCGCTCGTTCTGCCCATCTGGTATCGGCTCGCCGACGATCACCTGCAGTTCGTCACGCATGTGGACACCCTGAAAGTCAGGGCTTTACAACGGGACCCACGCGCCGTCATCACCGTGGCCACGTCGACCGAGCCCTATCTGTACGTCCAGATTCAGGGTGAAGCCACGCTGGAACCGGACGCGTCCGAGGTTCGCACCACCCTGATCGACATCACCGCCCGGTACCTGGGAGCCGAGCGCGCCGTGGCTTACGTGGACGAGCATCACAGCGCACCCGGTGAGGCGATCGTGCGGGTACATCCCGTCCGCGTTCACGCCGCTCTCTGATATCACCCCCTCTGACAATCGAGGAGACTCACGATGTACACCATCACCATCAATGGTGCGCAGCTCACCTTCGACGATCAGGGCCTGGACGACGGCCCCGCAATCCTGCTGCTCACCGGGTGGGGGCATGACCACCGCGCTTACGACGAACTGTTGCCTTACCTCGTCCCCCACCATCGCGTCATTCGGATGGACTGGCGGGGTCACGGCATCGACCGCACGGCCGTGGCCGACTTTGGTCTTGCGGAACAGGTTTCAGATGTCATCGGCTTGCTCGACGCCCTCAGCGTGCAGTCGGTAATCCCCGTGGCTCATGCCCACGCCGGATGGACAGCGCTGGAGATCGCCGAACGTCTCGGCGCAGCGCGGGTGCCGAGCGTCGTCATCGTGGATCTCATCATGTCGTCGGCCCCCGCCGAATTCCTCAGCGGCATCAAGGCATTTCGCGATCCGCTGCGCTGGCAATCCAGCCGCCTCGAGTTCCTCCGCGCGTGGCTGGCCGGTAGTGGCAACGATGCCGTCAACCGGCACATACGCTCCGAGATGGGCGGATTCGGGTTCGACGTATGGGCACGAGCCGGACGGGTCATCGAGGATGCTTACGCCACGTGGGGCTCGCCCATGTCGCGCATGGAGAAGCTGACCGAACCGCGGCGCGTTCACCACATCTTCTGCAAGCCGGAACACACCACCTACGACGATCTCCACGACGAGTTCCGATCACGCAATCCCTGGTTCAGCTACGCGCGCCTGTCCGGCACCACACACTTCCCGCAGCTGGAGTTGCCCGCACAGGTCGCAGAAGAGATCACGGATCTGCTCTCGTAACTACTGGCCCGTCATTGTTTTCAGGGTTGATCGACAACACTCGTGCACCCTAATTATGTTGTGGCACATAAAGATTGGATACTATTAGATCTCGACGGAGTCCGCTTCTGCGGGAGCTTCATCGGCGGGTGACGGCCCGGGATTCGGCGCCAGCACCGACGCGGGGATCACCTCGGGGCCCTCCGCATGGGCAGGCACATCCAACGGGGTGGCGCCAGCCTCGTCCGCGTTGTCCATCGGCAGGTACATATGGCGCTTGAACTGCGACTGGTAAGCGCCGCCACCGCCGATCCTGACGCCACCTCCCTCGCCGCTGGAGACGGCGGTACCGTCCGGCAGTGTGACAGCGGTGTGCCCGCCGTTCCAGCCAATCACCAGCGCACCAGGAGCGGTGCCGTACTTGAAACCACGTGCGAGTAGCGCGCGCTCCTGGTTACCGGTGTTGAACCGAGAACCGAAGGCGGGGCGATCGGTGGCGACGTTGGACACCCAGGAGGCCAGGCCGGAGCAGTCGGTGCCCCGTGCGGAATCTCCGCCCGAGACATACGGCGTACCCGAGACCTGATGGATAAACGCCAGCAAAGCAGCGAGATCAGACATGAGACCGGACGCTAACAACGAGCTTGACGGCCTACCAAAATATGTGGCTTGCGTCATATTTGCTGGAAATTATGACGGGAATTACTCTCCGCCAACCGCTTACTGATTACGGTAGTGCATTCACGACCGTACGTCCATTCCAATAAACCTGCAGGACATAGTCGGTTTGTTGAATGCTTTCTGACATCGATCCGTAATTTGCTGCGCGCTACCCACATTGGTCACTTTTCCCATACATCCGAGCATCTCTTGTATTAACGCAGGAAGATTTCTGTTACCCATCCCACCTTTTCCGCGATGCGCGTCCCACTCTGTGGGATGGCTTGTGCGCTACTTCATTCGGTGCCGCACATGCCTTCGATAGGGCTAAAACTGGACGAAACGCCTACTTTTTCGGAGGTTGAACGGCCAGCGCCGAAAACCCGAAAGCTCACCCATGATGTCGGCCACCGAACCGCCCCGCGCGTTTCTGAATCCGCTTCCCGCCCAGACATTTGTGGCCTGCGGATCCGCTGTCGCCCGAACAGGGCTCGTCAGATAATGCACTTCGGTGTATCCCCGTGGGGCGTGCGCTTCACGCTCATCGATGAACCTGCTCCGTAACCCTCGTGCGTAACGCCACGAAAATTGCTTATTCACAACGGTTTCAGAGAACACCGGACTATTCGGTGCAGTGCGGTGACCGGGCTACTACCCGCTCACCGGCCAAAGATGCATCGTATCTAGTTGTGTCGCAACAGCTCCCGCGCAATCATCGGCTGCCACAGCTGTCGGACATGAAGCGAACCGCCGCCACGGTCAGGTCTTCATATCGAGGACCACGCGGAACCTTGCGGCGCCGGAGAGCATGTGTTCGTATGCCCGTGGTACTTCCGATAGGGGCATGATCTCGTTCATCGAACGAATACCATGGTGCTGAGCCAGATTCAGGTTGTCCTCGTTCTCTATCGAGCTACCCGTTAGCGATCCGACAATAGAGCGGGTTCCGAAGATGAGTTCAGGGATCCTTGCCTCGATGGGCTCCGAGTCGGCCCCCACGACTATCAGCTTGCCATTGGGGGCCAACCCCGCGATCAACGGTGACATCGAGGACCCGCTGGATGCCGTCGCGATGATTGCGGTAGCTCCGCCCAACGCGCGCAATGCCTTCGCGGGATTCCCTGCAGTGCTGTCGATGTACTCGTCGGCACCGAGTTGCGTTGCAAGGTCTACCTTTCCGGTACCCCGGGCGATGGCGACAACCCGATAGCCCAGCGCCTTGGCATATTGGATACCGAGGTGACCGAGCCCGCCGATGCCCTGGATGGCTACCAAAGAGCCCGGCCGGGCGTTCGCAGTCAACAATGCGCGGTACACGGTAAGGCCCGCACACAGCAGCGGGGCCACCTCACGCGGATCGACACCATCCGGCACGCGGACGAGGCCGCTGGCCCGGGCATACGCCACCTCGCTGTAGCCGCCGTCGACGGTGGTCCCTGTTTGATTCTGATTGGTGCAGTTCACAAAATCTCCGCGGCGACATTGCTCGCACTCGCCGCAGTGCCCGTTGAGATACCCGATACCAACCCGTTCACCGACTTGCCAGGCATGCACTCCCGCACCCACGGCATCGATCACACCCACGATTTCATGGCCGGGCACTATGGGTTTCGATGGATCCGCTCGCAGGCCCTCGGCGGCGAAGGCGTCGGTGTGGCACACCCCGCACGCCTCGACCCGAACTCGAACCTCACCCGGATGAGGTTCGGTAAGTTCTCGTTGCACCAACCGAAAGTCCCGCTGGCCGACCACTTCGAATGCACGGTATGTGGACACGCTGCCTCCTCCAGATACTCGCCCAGATCCCGTCACGCACGGCAGCGGGACGCACACACAGTGGCACATATCGCCGGACGGCGATACTTGCATACGAGGGGACGGTAGATGCGGCGAGGTGGCGGATTACTACTCATCGCGACCTCGCGGGGTGGGAGTCAGATCGACCCGCGAACTCAATCTTCATCGGAGTAGTGGCGACACGGTGTGAGGATCGTTGACAGATCACTCACCGCCCGGTGTCGCCACCACCCCATGGGGTAACTAGCAGGCCAGCGTGACGTACGCGACCTTTTGTCCTGCGGTGGGAACAGTCGTCGGCTGGTTGCGCATGTTGCGCCCCGGCTGCACATTCTGAACACCTGACTGCTGTGACACTCCCTGAACGGTGCACTGCGACGGATGGTCCGACCCCACCTTGGTGATGATCACTCGGTACCCGTTGGACTTGAGGTCATTGATGACGGAGTCCGGGTCCGCCGCGGGACCGGCCAAGGCTGCGCCGGCTGTCGCCAGGGACAACCCCGCGGCAGCGAGTAACGCCGCCGCGGTCGCGATCTTCTTCATGATTGTTGCTCCTTCTGCGTCGTCGAAGATGAAGCTGAGTTACATCTAGTTACGAAGCGTTGTTCTTGTTGGTGCCATAGGGGACGTGCGGGTTGGTGCCCAGCGGGACCAATGGGTTGGCGCCCTCGTAGGTCGGCTGGTGCGCGCCCTGCTCGTAGACGACATCGCCCGGAGCCAGGCACGGACGCAGCTCCGTGGCGTTGACACTGGTCTCGCTGGCGTAGCAGACCGGAGGAGGTGTAGGCCCTGCCAGGGCGACAGGGGCGCCCATGACAGCGACGGCCACAGCTACGCCGGCGCCTCCGAGGATTGCAGCGAGTGACTTTTTCATGTGGTGTTTCCTTTCCGCTCGGTCATCTTGCTAATGGCCTAGGAAGCGAACATCACTTGCCAAAGACATCAACGTTGATGCATTCACCCTGTTCAACGGCTTCAAGGTTCACCTGGTTCCCAATTTATGAGATCCTCGGCTGATTCTCAGCTAAATCTCAGAGTACCCCATGGGGGTTAGGGTCTGAGAAAGATGGTGTATAGCCGTTAACGCATCGTTAACCTGCGCAAATGTGCATATGATCCTAGATCAACTGATCTAGGATTCGATCATGCGATCTAAATCTGATCATGAGCGCACCTTCACCGAGGTCGCTCGCCGCGATCAGATCGTCGCGTGCGCCATCGAGGTCATCGCGGAGGTCGGTTACCCGCAGACCTCAATCCGAAAGATCGCCGAGCGCGCCGGCATCGCGATGAGCGTGGTGCTGTACCACTTCGGCTCCAAGGACGGGCTGATCGAGGCGGTGATCGCATCGATGTACCGGTCAGGCATTACCGCTGTGGTCCCCGAGGTTGATCGGGCACGGACTCAGACCGACAAGCTTGCGACCTATATCCGCTCCAGCATCAGCTATTTCAATACTCACCAGATTGAGCTGGCCGCGCTGGCGCAGCTCGGAACGAGTTACAAACCCCGCGACGGAAGACGTCTCGGCGACCTGGGCCTCACCCCCGAGCTGACCCAACAATTGACCCAGCTCGACCCGTCGGCCATTCTCCGCGCGGGCCAGAAGACCGGTGAATTCTCCTCCTTTCCAGTCGATTCCACTGCAATCGCACTACGCGGCGCCGTCAATGTCGTAGTCGAGAAGATCCTGCAGGACCCCGAGTTCGACGCGATGGGGTACGCGGAGGATCTCGTGAAGATGTTCCGCCGAGTGGTACGGAGGGTGTAATGGCTCGTATCGTTATCGCCGCTATCGGCAGCCACGGTGATGTCGCACCGTTGACCGGCATCGGTACTCGCTTACGTCAGGCCGGGCACCATGTGACACTCGCCGCGTATGAACGCTTCAACTCTTTGATATCCAACGCTGGCTTGGATTTTCGTGGCATCCCGGAACCGGCCACGCCATCGGAGAATGCCGATGTCAACGTCACGAAGGAGCTCGCCGAGTTCCTCGCTCCGCGAGGTATGCGATCGCTCGGCACCGCGCTGCTAAGTGCCATTCACGACGTGCCCGCGGACATCCTGCTGCTGTCGCCGTTCTCCGAGCTGGCAGGGCATCCCCTCGCTGAAGCGAAAGGCATTCCCTCCATGGGGATCCGGCTACAGCCCTGTTCGGCCACCGCCGAGTTTCCCCCGGCGACCCTCGGGTCCTGGTCCGCAGGGGCGGTGGGCAATCGTCTGGCGTCCCACGCCGGGGCCTGGCTCGTCGATCACCTCTATGGTGGAGTGGTGTCCGGGTTCCGGCGAGACCTCGGTCTGCCGAAGGCATCGACCAGGCAGCTACGCCGGAACAGGTCCGAGACGGAATGGCCTGTTCTGCATGGCTTCTCACCACACATCGTGCCACGACCACAGGACTGGCGGCGGGGCCTGGAGGTCACCGGATACTGGTGGCCGGAAGCCGATCCGCAGTGGCAACCCTCCCCCGCGTTGGTCGACTTTCTCACGGCGGGTGATCCTCCGGTGTTCATCGGCTTCGGGAGCACGCTGACCTCGGCCGCTCAGGCAGCACGCATGTCGGAGCTCGTGCGGGAGGCGCTCCGGCGGGCGGGTATGCGGGGCATCGTGCAAACCGGTTGGGCAGGAATCAATGCCGATGACGATGGCGTCGTGACGGTGGGCGAGCTGCCGCACAACTGGCTCTTTCCCCGGATGGCGGCGGTGGTGCACCATTGCGGCGCTGGGACAACCGCCGCGGGGCTGCGTGCCGGGGCACCTACTGTCGCCGTGCCCGGCCTAGGCGATCAACCCTTCTGGGCTCGACGGCTCCGGGATCTCGGACTCAGCGCCGGCACCATCCCGCAACGAACCCTGACGGTTGAGCGGCTAGCCGACGCCATCCGCACCGCCGTCACCGACCAAGAGCTCCAGGACCGAATCCGCCGGGTCGCAGACCTCATCGCCGCCGAAGACGGCGCCACGGAAGCTGTCATGACTGTCGATCGATTACTGGGCTGAGGGCGTTGTCGCGAGAACTTGTCAGGGTGACCGAGGAAGTCCGCGACACCCCTCATGAGTCCGTCCACGTCAACAGCGCGGGGTGAACTCGGTCGCGGTTCCCTGGTCATGCCTGCGAAACAATTACGGCGACAGTGTTGCCGTAATTGCCCCGTGGTGTCAAGAGGGACATACTGGCCGATGTGACGGACGAGCGACGAACGCGCGGCCGCCCACGCGTTCCGATGGATTCGATCATCGACGCGGCGCTGCGGATCGTGGACGAGGAGGGCGGCGAGGCGCTGTCCATGCGCGCGCTGGCACGCCGGCTCGATTCCGGGACCGCTACGATCTATCGGCATTTCGAGAACCGCACTGAGCTCGTCGCGCATGTCGTCGATCGGGTATTCGGCGAGGTCGAGTTCGACGACGGGAAACTCGCGGAACTCCCCTGGCAGCGCGCGTGCACCGTCACCTCACGTGCTTTGTTCGATGCCATGCGACGCCATCCGAATGTCGCCGCATTGCTCACCGATCAACTGCCCGTCGGGCCGAAGGTTTTCATGCTGCGTGAGCGCACGCTCGCGCTGTTTGTGAATGCAGGATTCTCACCGGTCGATGCGGCCCGCATATATACGACCGTGGGCCGATACGTCCTGGGCTTCGCGACTCAATTAGGCATGGAACACAGGAGCCGCAGCACCGATCCCGCGCTCCTGATGCGGCTTGTACAGGGCCTCGATCTGTCGAACTTCCCGATGACACTCGCGATCGGGAATTCCCTGGCCGTTTCGATCGAGGATGATTTCGAGTTCGGACTCGAGCTCCTCGTCACCGGCCTTGAGCACCTGCACGACAAGTAGCCGGTCGCGGCGATGGCGACATCGCCACAGCAGTAGGGTCGAGTGATGACCAGCGCCGGATACGTGCTCAGCACCGACACTGCGGTAACACTTCTCGCCGCCGGGCTCATCTTCTTACTCGCCCTTGGATTGGGTGTGTGGAAGTACCGCCAAATGGTCACGAGCCCAAATCATCTCGCCCATCCGTATGTCGATACCGCGCATAGGGCCGCACTGCTTTATGCGTTCGCCACCCTGCTCACCGCGGCGTTCGTCGAGTTGAGTGCGTGGCCCGGCTGGGTAAACCTCACTGCCGCAATGGTGCTGGTGTTCTTCTTTCTGGCAGCCATCGTGAGCTACATGGTGCACGGGGCGCTACGCGACACCACCAATCAATTCGAAGAGCCCAACCCCGGCATGCATGTGGCGATGGTCTTACTGATTATCGGCGAAATGGGCGGGTTCGCGGTTCTGCTTACCGGATTCTTACGTGCCCAATGGTTTTCGTAAGAGTCACCACACATACGGCACCAGGCGATAGCGCGCCGTCTGCGCGTACTCTCGGTATCCGTCCAACTGTTCGACGAGCAGCCTCTCTTCGTCGCGGATGCGCACGACGAGTGCGACCAGGCCGGGGATGACCGAGACCAGTCCCCAGTACGAGCCGAGTGCCAGCGGAAACCCCACGACGGTGATCACGTTGCCGGTGTACATGGGGTGGCGCACCAACCCGTAGAGGCCGGTGGACACCACGGTCTGTCCCGTCTCCACCTGCACCGTGGAGGCCGCGAAGCTGTTCTGAATGACCACAAGGCTCGTGACACCCAGCCCAACAGCCACCAGAACATCACCCATGACGCATATCGCCGACGGCACCGAGGACCAACCGAAGCGATGATCCAGCGCACTGATCACAATCATCGCTGCCAGCGACACGTACCAGCCGCCGATAAGGACCTTCTGCACTGTGCGGGTCTCTGCCACCGGCCCCGCGTGCTTACGCCGCTCGTGCGCAGCCGGATTGGCCTGCTGCAAATACGCAGTGGGTATCCATGTCGAAAGGGCGAACACCGCCAGAAAGACCCACACCTGCCAGTAGTCGAAGGTTCCAGCGAGCAAGAACAGCACCGAGCCGAACACGGCAAGTTCAACGAGCCCCAGCCCCACAACTCGCGCCATCGCTTTCACTGATCCTCCTGGTCACTCATCGAGTGGGACAGTTTGCCAACTGCTGGGCCAAACTTCTGACTGATGGCGCGTCGAACAACGCGAGCATCGTCAGGTTCGCGTCCAGGGCCGTGTTGATCGCGGCAACCACACGCATTGCCCCAAGCGAATTGCCACCCAGGTCAAAAAACGACTCTTCAACCCCGACCCGGTCCACACCCAGCACATGAGCGAAGATGCTGGCCAGGATCTGCTCGTTCAAGGTAGCCGGGGGACAATAGGCGCCGTTGGTCTCGAAGACCTCGCCCACCGAAACCTCAGCCGGCGGCACGGTCTGGTCGGTCCACCCACTCCACCGCGTGCGCCCGGTCTTGTCCGATAGGTTCAGGGACGACAACGTGCGCCCCGGGTGGGAGGTCATCCACACCAGCACCTGTATGAACCGCTCGATCAGCTCTTCAATGCTGTCCGCGTCGAACACATCCATGTCGTACTGAACCCGAAGGTCCAATTCACGGCCGGGGCCGGCCTGCACAGCGATCGGATAATGGTAATAGTCACGACTGCTGAAGCCTGTGATGGCCAAACCGTCGATCTCCGACGTCGTCCCGCTATCGGTCGGATAGTTCTCGTAGACGAAAACGGTGTCGAACAGTCTCTCCTGACCGGTGATGCGGTGAATATCGCTGAGCGCCAGGTGCTGGTGATCGAGAGTGTCGTTATGCGCACTCTGCAACTGATGCAATAGATCTGAGGTAGTGGTATCCGCGGCGACGGTCGCCCGCACCGGCACCGTGTTGATCAAAAGTCCCACCATCGATTCCGCACCGAGCACCTCGGCCGGACGCCCCGAGACTGTCGAACCGAAGGCGACATCGTGCTGGCCGGTTACCGAACTCAGCAGCAACGCCCACGCGCCCTGCAGGACGATGTTGACGGTGGTCTGGTGCGAGCGCGCCAGCTTGGTGAGCGCACGCGTGGTCTTGGAAGGCACCCTAAACGAATCGACGCTTCGCCGTCCAAACTGCAACTTCTGCTGCGGGCCAACCAGAATGGGCGTGTCAAAACCGTCCAATGCCTGACGCCAGGCCGCATGTGCAGCGTCGTGATCACGTTCTGACAGCCAGGTCACGAAGCTGCGGTATGACGCGGCCGGGGGCAGTCGCAGCCCGTGATAGCCGGCGAAAATCTCCTGCATGAGGATCGGCATCGACCAGCCATCGAGCACGATGTGGTGATTGGTAAGCACAAACCGATGCCGGTCGTCCGCGATACGGATGAGCACAGCCCGGAATGCCGGTTGCTCGGCGAGATCGCAGACCGCGGCGCGTTCGGCGACGCATATCTGTTCGATCTGCTCATTGATATCCAGATCGGCTCTGTCGTTGTCCAACTCGATGTATCGCCAGGGAGCTGTGGGATCGGCAGGAATTATTTGCACCGGATGCTCGAACTGTTCGGAGAAGCGAGCCGCCAGGTGCGGATGCCGTCCGACCACGGCCTGCACCGCATCGCCGAGCCGCGCCGCGTCGAGCGAGCCGCTCATCGCGATATCGAACTGCACCGCATACACATCGTCGCCCGAGCTGTTCGCGATACCCGCGTGATAGAGCAGACCCTGCTGCAAGGGGGTCAGCGGTAGCACGTCGGCGATCGGGAATTGATTCTGCAGCCCATCGATCTGCTGCTGGCTGAGCCGGGCCGGGACGATATCGGACGGCGTCAATCCGCCTCCGCCCCTTCGTACATACGCGCAAATTCCGGCCAGCGCGTCAAACCACAGCCGGTTGATCCGGGTGACCGCCATGCGATCCAGTGCGGTCGGCGCCCAGGTCCAGGTGGCGTTCAGATGTGGGCCAGTGTCCGTGTCGATGGTGACGGCATTGAGCTCCACGGTGTGTGGCAGCGCGATGGGC
The DNA here is from genome assembly GCF_004924335.1 of Mycobacteroides salmoniphilum. Classification (NCBI taxonomy): domain Bacteria; kingdom Bacillati; phylum Actinomycetota; class Actinomycetes; order Mycobacteriales; family Mycobacteriaceae; genus Mycobacteroides; species Mycobacteroides salmoniphilum. The sequence continues at coordinate 4,571,198 of NZ_CP024633.1, forward strand.
ATCGCCCCGGCGGCGCCGGTCAGGGACAGGCCTTCTTGACTGAAGCGCCATACATCTCCCGACGCATAGGCCGCCGGAGCCCCCAGCCGCCCGAGATAGTTGAACCCGATTGCCGGGTCGGATGCAGGAAGCTCCACATCGGGGTTGAGGTAGCGCAGCAGACCGTAGGTCAGTCCGTCCGGTAGATCGCGAAGCTGCTCCTTGGCATCTTTGATTGCCGTTCCCAGCGCCGTGTCTCCGGCCACCACCTGCGTCCAGCGCAACCCACCGACCGCCAACGACACCGGGTACTTGGTGGTGAACCACCCCACCGTGCGTGACAGGTCGATACTGCGATCCGCGGCGCCGTCTAGATCCGCCAATTCCTCCTGGCGCCCATGGCCCTCGACATCGATGGCGATCGGAGCACCGCCGGTTCCCAAGTGTTGTGCCCACGCCAAGGCAAAGGCGATCAACAGGATCTCGTGTACCCCGGTGTGAAATGCCGCCGGTACCTCACCCAGGAGCATGTGCGTTGTCTCGGCATCGAGAAACTCGGTGAGGTATCCGGCCGTGGCGAACGTATCCTCGCTCGGTTGCGGAGCAGCCAGGCCCGAAGGGATCGCCCCCACTCGCCGCCACGCATCCGCCTCACGCACTACGTCGGGCCGGCGCGCGTGTTCGGCCAGTCGATCGGCCCACCGCTGGAACGACGTCCCCGCCGGCGGCAACAGCACCTCTTGCCCACCACGCAACTGGGTCGAGGCGATGGTCAAGTCCTCCAACAGAATCCGCCACGACACCCCGTCGACGGCCAGATGGTGAACGATCAACACCAGCTGGCTGGTGGCAGTTACCCACAGCGCGCGAAGCATCACCCCGGCGGCTGGGTTCAACCGCGACCGCGCCGCCACCACTGCCTCATCGGTCAATATGTCCACCGATTGCAGACACTCGTGTGCGTCGACCGCACCCGGCTCGGGCACCGTCAACAACCAGCCCCCCGCACCATCGCCCTGGGCGCGCAGCCGCAACATGCCGTGTCGATCCAGCAAGGCCTGCAACATGATGAGGACGGCCGCCTCCGTCACACCGGTGGGTGATTGCAGCACCACAGTCTGGTTGAACTCGTCAATCGGTCCGTCAATCCCCTTCAACCACTGCATTATCGGGGTTGCCACCACCGGTCCGAGGCCCTCGTCGACCACGCCGCCGGTACTGTCGGCCATCCTGACCACTCGGGCCAGTCGGGCCACGGTCTGCTGCACGAAGATGTCGCGCGGCCGACCGACCAAGCCGGCGCCATGAGCGCGCCACACCACCTGAATCGCGGAAATGCTGTCCCCACCGAGGTCGAAGAATGAGTCGTCGACGCCGACCCGGTCCAGCCCCAGAACCTGAGCGTAGATGCCGGCCAGTATCTCCTCGACGAGGGTGGCCGGGGCCCGATAATGATCCACATCGGTGTATTCCGGTGCGGGCAAGGCCTTCTTATCGATCTTGCCGTTGACCGTCAATGGCAAGGCTGCCAGGGCGACCACCGCGGCCGGCACCATGTAGGTGGGGAGAGACTCGGCCAGCTGAGCACGGACCTTGCCCGAGTCTGCGGTACCGGTGATGTAGCCGACCAGACGCTTATCACCCGGACGATCCTCCCGGGCGATCACGACCGCCTGTTCCACTCCATTCAGATCCGTTAATGCCGAATGGATTTCACCGAGCTCAATGCGATGTCCGCGGACCTTCACCTGCTCATCGGCACGTCCCGCGTACTGCAGCTCGCCGTCATGCCCCCAGCACACCAAGTCCCCGGTGCGGTACATCCGCGAACCCGGCGTCCCCCACGGGCAGGCCACAAACCGCGAGGCGGTCAGGCCGGTCCTGCCCACATAGCCATGGCCCAAACCGGCGCCCGCCACGTACAACTCGCCCACTACACCCACCGGGACCGGCCGTAACCATCCATCGAGCACGGAAAACGCGAGATGGGCCAGCGGCACACCGATCGGGCTGACCGTGCTCTCAAGATCGGCGGCGGTGATCTCACGGAACGAGGCGTGCACCGTCGTTTCGGTGATCCCATACATATTGATCAACCGTGGCAACACCGGGTGCCGCTCCCGCCACGACTTCAACCGCTGCGGTTCCAACGCCTCCCCTCCGAACACCACCACCTCAACACCGAGCTGGCCGGCGGACTCCGCGGCCATCGCATCCACAGTCTGCAGTGCGTAAAACGCTGATGGCGTCTGGCTCAACACGCTGACCTGCTCGTCCACCAGTAAGGCATGGAACTCTTCGGGCGATCGGACCACCGATTCGGACACGACCACCAGCCGCCCACCATGCAGCAGGGCGCCGAAGATCTCCCACACCGAGAAATCGAAGGCCAATGAATGGCTCTGCGCCCACACCTGGCCCGCCGACAACTCCAGGTCGGCATCAAGCGCCTGCAGCAGACGGGTCACATTCCGATGGGGAATGGCAACACCTTTGGGCACACCGGTCGTGCCTGAGGTGTAGATCACGTAGGCGACATCTTCGGCGGTCGGTCCCACCGCCGGCACGCAGACAGGCTGCGCCTCGATCGCCGGGTCATCCATGTCGATAACCGCGACCCCGTACCCATCCAACCGATCCACCAGATCGGCGGTCGTCACCGCGACAACCGGCTCGGCATCGGCGATCACGAATTCCAGCCGTGCATCCGGCACCGCCGGATCGATGGGCACGTAGGCCGCACCGGTCTTGAGAACTCCCAGGATCGCCACGATCGCCTCAACCGACCGCGAGAACAGCAGGGCCACCCGCTCTCCCGGGCCCACGCCATACTGGACAAGTAAGTGCGCCAACCTGTTCGACGCCTCATCCAACTCCTGGTACGACAGATGGCAGCCGACAAAACAGACTGCCACCGCCCCGGGCACCCGAGCCACCTGCTGCGCGAACAGCGCGGGAATCGACACCGGGATCGCGGGCCTGACCAACTCGGCTCGATTGCCCCAGCCGTCCAACTGCGCAAGCTCCTCGGCATCCAGCACGTCGATCGCCGACAACGGCCGGGTCTCGTCGGCAGTCATCGCCTCGAGCACCCGTTGCAGCCGATCGATCAGGACCTCGACACTGCCTGTGTCGAACACATCGGTGCGAAACTCCACCGTTCCCGAAATCCCGGCGGCCTCGCCTGATTCGGCCCAAGATTCGGACAATGAAAACGACAGATCCATGCGGGCCGAGTGAGTATCCAGCGGCAGTTGAGTGAGCTGCAGATCTGCCAACGCCAATGCCCCGCGAGAGTCGCCGATCTGTCCGGGCACGTTCTGCCAAGCCAGCATCACCTGCACCAAGGGGTGATGGGTCAAGGATCTAGTCGGGTTCAATCGCTCGACGAGCACCTCGAATGGCACGTCCTGATTTTCGAAGGCACCCAAACTGCGTGTTCGCACCTGAGCCAGCACCTCGGTAACACTGGGGTCCCCGGTCAGGTCGATCCGCAGCACCAACGTGTTGACGAAGAACCCAACCAGTTCATCGAGCGCCGGGTCGCGACGTCCGGCAATCGGGAATCCCACCGCCACATCGGAACTCGCGCTGAGTTTGGAGAACAGTACCGCCAGGGCGGCCTGCATGACCATGAAACTCGTCGCGTTATGTTCGCGGGCCAATCGATTGACCTGCTGCTGCAGATCGGCCGGCCAGCTCACATCCACCCTGGAGCCACGTTGATCAGCCACCAACGGATAGGGCCGGTCGGTCGGTAGCGCCAAACGCTCGGGCATCTCGGCCAGCGCCTCTTCCCAGAAGGCCAACTGCCGGGAGATGCGGCTCTCGCTGTCATCGAGCACACCCAGCTGCGCGCGCTGCCACAGTGTGTAATCGGCGTATTGGACGGCCAACGGCTTCCAATCGGGTGCCTGCCCCGCACACCGACTGGCGTAGGCCACGCCCAGGTCGGCCACCAGCGGGGTAATCGACCAACCGTCAGCGGCGATATGGTGCACCACCGCCACCAGCACGTGATCATCCTCGGCAGTACGGAAAAGCCGTGCCTTCACCGGGATCTCGGTCGATAGATCGAAACTGTGCCGCGCCGAATCCGCAATCGATTCCTCCAGCCGCCCTGCGGGCCAACCGGAAGCATCCACGACGTCCCAGCCGAATTCGATCTCCTCGACAGCAACAACCCGTTGCTGCGGCTTCCCGTCGACCGCAGGGAACAGCGTGCGCAGACTCTCATGGCGATTCAGCACGTCCGTGAACGCCGCGCCCAGCGCATCCTCATCAAGGGAGCCCCGCAGGCGCAGCCCCATCGCCAAATTGTAAACCGGTGAAGGACCGTGTAATTGGTCGATGAACCAGAGTCGGCTTTGCGCAAAAGACAATGGCATCACGGCCGGCCGCTCACCGGCCACCAAAGGTTCCAGCCGGCCCTCGTCACCTCCGATCCGGAGCATCAGCTGCGCCACCGTGGGAGCGTCGAACACTGCGCGCTCTTCGAGGCCCGCATCCATCGACCGGTTGAGTGCCGCGACCAGACGCATGGCCAACAGCGAGTCCCCACCTAAGTCGAAGAATGAGTCATCGACACCGACGCGGTCCAGGCCCAGAACTTGCGCATAGATTCCGGCGAGGATCTCCTCCGTCGGATTCGCCGGGGCGCGGTACTGATCGAGGGACTGATACTCCGGTGCCGGCAAGGCTCTCTTGTCGAGTTTTCCGTTGACAGTCAACGGAAAACTTTGCAAGGTGACCACCGCGACAGGAACCATGTAGGAGGGCAGCCTGTCGGCCAGCCCGTCACGCAACGCCACCGGGTCGGCTGTGCCGGTGACGTAGGCGACCAACCGCTTGTCGCCGGGACGGTCTTCGCGGGCGATGACCACCGCCTGGTCAACACCTCCGAAACTCAATAACACCGACTGGATTTCGCCGAGTTCGATGCGGTGCCCACGAATCTTGACCTGCTCATCGGCACGGCCCAGATATCGCAGTTGCCCATCGGCCCCCCAGCTCACCAGGTCTCCGGTGCGATACATCCTGGCGCCCGGCTCCCCGAACGGACAGGCCACAAATCTGGTGCTGGTCAACGGCGCACGCCCCAGATAGCCATAGCCCAAAGCCGCACCGGCCACATATAACTCGCCGACCACATCAACCGTCACCGGCTGCAGCCAGTCGTCCAGGACTGCGAATGCCAGATGCCCCAGGGGCACCCCGATCGGGCTGTCCGCCCCCTCTGCGTCGCCGGCAACGATCTCACGGAACGAGGCATGCACTGTCGTCTCGGTAATCCCATACATATTGATCAATCGCGGTGACTCCGGATGCTTCTCGAACCACCCCTTCAGACGCTGGGGCTCCAGGGCCTCCCCGCCGAAAATCACCGCCGCAAGATCAAGCTGGTGGCTCCCTTCCAGAGCCTGCAATGCATAGAACGCCGATGGCGTCTGGCTCAACACACTGACGCGTTCGTCCACGAGCAGAGCATGGAACCGTTCGGGTGAGCGCACCACCGAATCCGACACCACCACCAGCCGCCCGCCGTGCAGCAGTGCACCGAAAATCTCCCACACCGAGAAGTCGAAGGCCAACGAATGGCACTGTGACCAAACCTGTCCCGGCGATAACTCCAGCTCGGCGTCAATTGCCTCAATCAGCCGCGTCACGTTATGGTGCGCAATGGCCACACCTTTCGGTACTCCCGTGGTTCCCGAGGTATAGATCACGTACGCGATATCATCGCCACCTGGCGCCACCAATGTTGGCCGCCCATCAACCGCGACAGTCTCGGCATCGGCCGGGACATCACCCACGTCGATGATCACCAGCCCGCGTCCGTCCAGTCGGCTCGCCAGATCGGCGGTGGTGACCGCGACCAGCGTCCCGGCATCGGCCAGCACGAACTCCAGCCGCGCATCCGGCACCGATGGGTCAATCGGCACATATGACGCACCGGTCTTCAGCACTCCCAGGATCGCCACGACTGCCTCAACCGACCGCGAGAACAACAACGCCACCCGCTGCCCCGCTCCCACACCGTGGGTAAGAAGCCAGTGCGCCAACCGATCCGAGGCTTCATCGAGCCCGCGGTACGACACGTGGCTGCCATCGAAGCTGGCCGCGACCGCGCCCGGATGACGCGCGACCTGCTCGGCGAACAACGCCGGAATCGAGAGGGAGGCCATGGGCCGGTCCAGCGCCGCCCGGTTACCCCACGCATCCAGCTCCGTGCGCTCCTCTGTGTCGCCCAGATCCATGGACAACAAACGCCTGGTGGCATCCGCTTTCACTGTTGCTGCACCTCCCCCGTCATGGCCTCCAGCACTCGCTGGAACCGCTCGACGATCTTCTGCACCCGGTTCACGCCGAATACTGCGGTATCGAATTCGACACGCAGGACCAGTTCGTTGCCGGGCATGGCTTGCAGGGTCAGCGGGTAGTGGTTGTACTCACGGCCGCTGACTTCGGTGATGGCCAACCCGTCGGCCATGGATGACGCCACTGACTCCACCGGATAGTTCTGGTAGACGAAGAGGGTGTCGAACAGTTGGTCATGACCGACGGCATGGTGGATCTCGCTGAGGGCCAGATGCTGGTGGTCGAGGGTATCGCTGTGACGGCGCTGTAGATCGTCCAGCAGCTCGGCGACAGTGGTGTCGGGCGTGATCGTCGCCCGCACCGGCACGGTGTTGATCAGCAGGCCGACCATGGAATCCGCACCCGCCACCTCCGCGGACCGGCCTGAGACCGCGACCCCGAAGGCGACATCATGCCGGCCCGTCAGCCACATCAGCACCTGCGCCCAGGCAGCCTGCAGCACAGTGTTGACGGTGGTGTGTTCAGCGCGCGCCAATGCGTTCACAGCCCTGGTTGTCTCAGTGGGCAACCGGTAGGTCTGCGTGGCACGTCGCCCTGACGTTGTCCGGCCCCTGGGGGCGACCAAGGCCGGGGTGTCGAATCCCGCAAGAACCTCGCGCCAGGCCTCACGCGCACTGTCGAGATCTCGATCGGACAGCCATGTCACGAACCTGCGGTACGACCCGGCTGCGGGGAGGCGTTGTCCGTAGTAGCCGGCAAATATCTCCTGCAGCAAGATCGGCAGTGACCAGCCGTCGAGCACGATGTGGTGATAGGTCATGACAAACCGGTGCACGTTATCGGATACGCGGATCAGTGCCGCACGGAAGGCCGACTGCCGGGCCAGGTCGCACACCAATGCCCGCTCGGCGGCGCATAGATCCCGCAGCCTGTCATCGATATCGGCCTTCTCCATGGATATTTCGAGGTATTGCCAGGGCACGCTGGGGTTGGCCGGAATGATCTGCACCGGTTCGTCGAATCGCTTGTCGAACCGGGCCGCCAGATTGGGGTGACGGTTGATCACCGTGTGTACCGCCTCACGCAGCCGCTGGGCGTTCAGCGGGCCGGTAACCGTGACATCGAGCTGCATGGCATAGACGTCATCATCATTACCGCGAGTCGTATTGGCCTGGAACAGAAGTCCGCGCTGCAGGGGCGTCAGGGGCAGTACGTCGGCGATCGGAGCGTCCCGATCGAGCTCATCGATCTCCTGCTGAGTGAGCCGAGCGGGGGCGATGTCGGACGGTGTCAGACCACCGCCACCCCCGCGCACATGCGTGCAGATCCCGGTCAGAGCGTCGAACCACAGCTGGCTGAGTCGACCGACCCGCGCATCGTCCAGCGCCGAGGGGGCCCATGTCCAGTTGGCGTAAAGACTTGGACCGGAATCTGTTTCGGCGGTACTCGCGTTCAGTTCCACGGTGTGACCGAGGGGCATGGATATCGCGGCGGCCGCAGCGGATACCGCCGCTCCGTCGCGGCTGACCTGCCACAGTTCAGTGAGGGCCTCCGACTGTGCGGCGTCGGCCGCCCCCAGTCGGCCGAGGTAGTTGAATCCAATGGCTGGATCCGGTCCGGACAGATCGATATCGGCGTTGAGGTAGCGCGTCAGTCCGTAGGTCATGCCCTCGGGCAGAGCGCGCAATTGTTCCTTGGCATCTTTGATCACGCGTCCCAGTGCCGGATCGCCGGCCACCACCTGATCCCAGCGCAGCCCACCTTCGGATCGCCCCACATGCCCCGCGACTCTCAATGCCACCGGGTACTTGGAGGTGAACCAGCCGACGGTGCGGGATAGGTCGATGTTGGGAGCGATCTCTCCGAGATCCTCCACGCGGCCGTGCCCCTCGACGTCGATACCCACCGGCAGCGTGACGCCGAGGAATTCGGTCAACGCCAACGCATAGGCGATCAACAGAATGTCTTGAATCCCAGCGTGGAACGCCGCCGGTACCTCACCAAGCAGCGCGCGGGTCGTCTCAACGTCCAGTGACGCCGTGAGGTGTCCGGCGGTGGCATACGTATCCAGCTCAGGCCGCGGCGCGGGCAGTGCCGATGGGGTGGCCAACACCCGGCGCCAGCCATCGGCCTGTTCCACCGCGGCTGCGGTGTGAGCGTGTTCGCCGAGCAGTGATGCCCACCGGGCGAATGAGGTTCCGGTCGTCGGCAATGTCGCCGGTTGACCATGGCGATGCTGCGCCCACGCGATGTTGAGGTCTTCAAGCAGGATCCGCCAAGACACCGCGTCGACGGCCAGGTGATGAATCGTCAACACCAGCTGGCTCGTGGACCTCACCCACAACGCGCTGACCATCTCTCCCGCAGCCGGATTCAACCGCGACCGCGCCATCGTCAACGCCTCATCGGACAACGCGTCCACCGAGTTCAGATGCGGCAGTACGGAACCCTTTTCGGGCACCAGAAGTGACCAGTCCTGTGCCTCGTCCACCTCGGCGCGCAGCCGCAGCATGGCATGCCGGTCGAGCAGCGCGCCCAGGACAACCGCCACATCGGACTCGGCAACTCCCGACGGAGCTTGGATAACCACCGTCTGGTTGAACTGGTCGATCGGGCCGCCGGACTTTTCGACCTCACGCAGCCAACGCATGATCGGTGTCGCCGCCACCGGGCCGACGCCCTCATCAATCGGACCTGTGTCATCGCCCGTCACCCCGACAACCTGAGCCAGTCTGGCCACGGTCTGCTCGACAAAGATGTCCCGGGGCCGACACATCACGCCGCATGCCCGGGCTCGGGCAACCACTTGCATCGACAGGATGCTGTCTCCACCAAGATCGAAAAAGGAGTCGTCGACTCCGACACGATCGAGCCCGAGAACTTGGGCGTAGATGCCGGCCAGTGTCTCCTCGATCGCGTCGGCCGGAGCGCGATATCGATCGACGTCCCGATACTCCGGTACCGGCAGCGCGCGGGTATCGAGCTTGCCGTTCACCGTCAACGGCAATGCGTCCAGAACGACGATCGCGCTCGGGACCATATAACCAGGCAACCTGTCTGCCAAGGTATTTCGCAGCACGGCCGCGTCCACCGCTCCGGTCATCGATTCCGTGACGTAACCGACCAGACGCGTGATGCCCGGTTGGTCCTCGCGGGCGATCACCACCGCCTGCGACACGACGTCCAGCGCGGCCAACGCTGCCTGCACTTCGCCGAGTTCGATGCGGTATCCGCGAATCTTCACCTGGTCATCGGCACGGCCCAGATACTGCAGTTGCCCGTCCGCACCCCATCGCACCAAGTCCCCGGTGCGATACATCCGCGCACCGGACTCACCGAACGGGCAGGCCACAAACCGAGATGCGGTCAACCCCGACCGCCTCAGGTACCCGCAGGCCACACCATCGCCGGCCACGTACAGCTCGCCGGTCACACCGACCGGCACCGGCCGCAACCACCCATCGAGTACGAACAGCGCCGAGGTCGGCACGGGCGCACCGATGGGCGCAGCCCCGGATCCAGCCGTCAACGGTGTGCTCATCGATGCGTAGACCGTGATCTCGGTGGGACCGTAGGCGTTGATCACCGTCCGTCCCGGTGCCCAACGATCCACTACCTCGCCGGGACAGGCCTCGCCGCCGAGAAGCAGCGCCACCGACTCCAATCCCTGCGACGGCAATGCCCCAGCCGCAGAAGGGGTTTGGGCGAGAACGTTGACGCGCTCGCCGACCAGCAGCGCATGGAACTCATCGGGTGAGCTCACCATCGATTCGGGCACCACCACCAGGCGTGCGCCGCCGAGCAGCGCGGCCCAGATCTCCCAGACCGAGAAGTCGAACGCATAGGAATGACACTGTGTCCATACCTGATCCGTTGGCAGGTGCTCCGGTGTCGACCGCGCCAAGTGGGTCACATTGTGGTGCGTGACGGCCACTCCCTTGGGTACACCGGTGGTTCCCGATGTGTAGATGAGGTAGGCGATGTCCTCGGGAGCCGGGTCAGGGAGCGCCGTACCGAGTTGGTCATCCACCATGGAGTCATCGATATCGGACATATCGCCGACATCGATGACCACCAACCCTCGACCGTCCAACCGCTCGGCCAGACCGCCGGTGGTCATCGCGACCACGGGCGCCGCATCGGCCAGCATGAACTCAATCCGCGCGGCAGGCACCGCCGGGTCGATCGCGAGATACGCCGCCCCGGACTTCAGTACCGCCAGCATGGCGACGATCGCTTCGGCGGAGCGTTCCATCAGCAGCGCAACGCAGCCTCCCGGACCCGAGCCCTGCGCGATGAGCATGTGCGCCAAGAGATTCGCGGCCCTATCGAGTTGCCGATAGGTCATCGAACGCTCGCCGTGGGTAACCGCCACCGCCTCGGGCGTGCGCGCCACCTGCTCCCCGAACAAGCCCAGGACCGATACCGGAGCGCTTCGCTTCCGGCACAACATCGCTCGATTACCCATGACGTCGAGGCGGGCGTGTTCCCGCGCATCGACCACGTCGATCGATGAGAGGCGCCGGCCGACGTCGGCGGTCATCGCCATCACCACCCGCTCGAAGCGGTCGACCAGCGTTTCGATGCTGGCCCGGTCGAAGACGTCGGTGCGGAACTCCACCGTCCCGCCGATACCGGCGGGATCACCAGTGTGCGTTCGACGTTCGGCCATCGAGAAGCTCAGATCCATCCGAGCGGTCTGGGTGTCGGCCGCCATCTGGTTGACCTCCAGGTCACCCAGTGCCAATCCGGGCCCGGACGTGTTGTTGTCCTGTCCGGGGACGTTCTGCCAGCCCAGCGCCACCTGAACCAGGGGGTGGTGGGTCAGGGATCGGGTGGGGTTGAGCCGCTCGACAAGCACCTCGAAAGGCACGTCCTGGTTTTCGTACGCGGCCAGACTCCGTCCTCGCACCTGGGCAAGCAGCTCCGCGATTGTCGGATCACCGGCCAGGTCCACCCGCAATACCAAGGTGTTGACAAAGAACCCGATCAGCTCATCGAGGGCAGGGTCTCGGCGCCCAGCGATCGGGAATCCCACCGCGACATCGGTACTTCCGCTGAGCTTGCCCAGCAGTACCCCGAGCGCGGCCTGCAGCACCATGAAGCTGGTGGCGTTGTGTTCCCTTGCCACTCTGGCAATCTGCTGTTGCAGGGCAGCGGGCCAGTCCAGCGCCACCGTGGCGCCACGTTGGTCGGTGGCCGGCGGGTATGGCCGGTCGGTGGGCAGCTCCACCCGTTCAGGCATCCCCGACAGCGCGCCCTGCCAGTAGGCCACCTGTGTCGCGATGCGGCTCTCACCATCGTCGAGATCACCGAACTCGGCACGTTGCCATAGCGTGTAATCGACGTACTGCACCGCCAGCGGCGTCCAGCCCGGAGCCTGGCCCGCGGACCGGCTGGCGTAGGCCACCCCGAGGTCGGCCACCAGCGGGGTGATCGACCAGGCGTCGGCCGCGATGTGGTGTACCACGGCCGCCAGCACGTGTTCGTCACCGGTGATGCGGAAAAGCCTTGCCCTCAAGGGTATTTCAGTAGCCAGATCAAAGGTGTGCCGCGCCGCCTCGCCTATGGCCTCCTGCAGCTGTCCCTCCGTCCAACCGGTGGCATCGACAACGTCCCAGCCAAAGTGAGCGCGATCGGAGGGCACAACCAGCTGCCGCGGCACTCCCTCCGTCGCCTGGAACAGGGTTCTTAGGCTCTCGTGGCGGGCCACCACATCGGCCAGCGCCGCACCCAGTGCGCCGACGTCTAGGTCCCCGCTGATTCGAAGGGCTGTCGCCATGTTGTAGACCGGCGAAGGCCCTTGCAATTGATCCAGGAACCACAACCGCGACTGGGCAAACGAAAGCGGAATCTCCGCGGGCCGCTCGCGAGCCGCCAAGGAGCCGAGCGTGTTCGGCTCCCCGCCGATACGAGGTGCCAGCTGGGCCACCGTCGGCGCTTCAAACACGGTGCGCACCGATATCGCGGCATCCAGGTCGGCGTTGACCGCAGCGATCAGACGCATCGCCGACAGCGAATCCCCGCCCAGGTCGAAGAACGAGTCGTCGACGCCCACACGTTCGACACCCAGTACCCGCGCGTAGATTCCGGCCAAGATCTCCTCGGTGAGGGAGCTCGGGGCGCGGTAGCAATCGATGTCCTGATACTCGGGTGCCGGTAGGGCGCGGGTGTTGAGCTTGCCGTTGACGGTCATCGGCAACGTCGCCATTACCACCACGGCGACCGGAACCATGTAGGCCGGCAGTTGCTCGGCGAGCTGCGCGCGCAATTTGGCCGGGTTTGTTGTTCCGGTCACGTAGCCCACTAGGCGCTTGTCGCCAGGACGGTCCTCGCGCGCGATCACCGCCGCTTGCTCGACCCCATCCAGTCCCGCCAACACCGCCTGGATCTCTCCGAGCTCGATGCGATACCCGCGAATCTTGACCTGCTCATCGGCGCGTCCCATATACCGCAGCTGCCCGTCGGTGCCCCAGCGCACCAGATCACCGGTGCGATACATCCGCTGGGCCGGCGCTCCCGCACTGACAAACGGGCACGCCACGAATCGCGATGCCGTCAAACCGGTTCGGCCCACATACCCCAGACCCACACCGCGGCCGGCGATGTACAACTCGCCAACCACCCCGGGCGGCACGGGACGCATCAACCCATCCAGCACGAACATCGCCGCACCCGACACCGGCGCACCGATCGGAACGTGCGGTCCCGCCGACTCAGCTTTCAGCGGCACACTCCGGGAGGCACAGATCGTGGTCTCGGTCGGGCCGTAGGCATTGACCATCAGCCGTCCGGGTGCCCAGCGGTCCACCACCTCGGCCGTGCAGGGCTCACCTGCCACCAACAGGGACACCGATCCCAAAGACTCGGGTGCCAGCATCGCGACGGCCGAGGGCGTCTGGCTCAACGCGCTGACCTGTTCGGCCACCAACAAGGCGGTGAGATCCTCGGGTGAGCGCGCCACCGACTCCGGCACCACCACCAACCGTCCCCCATGTAGCAGCGCGCCCCAGATCTCTTCGACCGATGCGTCGAAGGCATAGGAATGCCACTGTGTCCACACCTGTCCTGCCAGGAAGGTGTCCCGTGCCCCCATCAGCTGCGTCACGTTGTGATGAGTGATAGCAACGCCCTTGGGGACACCGGTGGTACCCGACGTGTAGATGATGTACGCGAGATCGTCCGGATCCGGCACCGGCAGTACGGACTCCACCGCGGTAGCGACGACATCCGCGGTGTCGCCGGCATCGATGACCGACAGGTCGTACCCGGTCAGACGATCGGCCAGGCCCGCCGTGGTGATCGCGGTGGTGGGCGCGGCATCGGCAAGCATGAATTCGATTCGCGCGTCGGGCAGTGCGACGTCGATCGGCAGATACGCGGCCCCGGTCTTGAGCACCGCCAGCATTGCCACGATCGCTTCCGGGGAGCGTTCGGCCAGCAGCGCCACACACGCACCTGGGCGGACACCTTGGCCGATGAGCCTGTGCGCCAGTCGATTTGTGGCATCGTCGAGTTCTCTGTAGGTCATCTCTCGACCGTTGAAACTGATCGCGACCGCCTCAGCCGCATGCGCGACCTGCTCGGCAAACAATGATGGAATCGACATGGGGGCCGGAACAGGGGCGGCCAGCACCGCACGGTTGCCCCAGCCGTCGACGCGGGTGTGCTCGGCCTCATCGAGCACGTCGATGCACGAAAGTCGCTGGGAGGGATCGGCAGTCATTGCGGCCACCACCCGCCGCCACCGTCCGAGCAGCGTTTCGATGCTGTGCGCGTCGAACACATCGGTACGGAATTCCACCGCCCCGCCAATCCCGGCGGGCTCTCCGGCCTGGGTCCAGCGCTCCCCTAGCGAGAACGTCAGATCCATCCGGGCCGTCTGGGTGTCCATTGGCAGCGGCGTCACCCGCAGGTCGCCGAGACGCAACGCACCAGCGGGACCTGCGTCCTGCCATGGCAGATTCTGCCAGGCCAATGCCACCTGTACGAGCGGGTGATGGGTCAGGTTTCGGGTGGGGTTGAGCCGCTCCACCAAGATCTCGAAGGGAACGTCCTGATGCTCGTACGCGGCCAGGCTGCGCTGCCGCACCTGGGCCAACACATCCGCCACAGTGGGATCGCCGGCCAAGTCGACGCGCAGCACCAAGTTGTTGACGAAGAAGCCCACCAACTCGTCCAGTGCCGGATCACGGCGCCCCGCGATCGGGAAGCCCACGGCCACATCGGAAGTCCCACTGAGCCTGGAAAGCAGTACCGCCAGAGCTGCCTGCATCACCATGAAGCTTGTCGCGCCGTGTTCGCTCGCGGCCACGCGCATCTGCTGCTGCAATTCGGCCGGCCACTGAACCTCCACGGTGGAGCCGCGCTGATCGGCAACCGGCGGGTAGGGCCGATCGGTCGGCAGCGCCACCCGCTCGGGGAGACCCGCAAGTGCGTCTTCCCAATAGGCCAACTGCGCGGCGATGGGACTGCCGCTGTCGTCGAGGTCGCCCAACTGTGCACGCTGCCACAGCGTGTAGTCGACGTACTGCGCGGCCAAGGGCTCCCAGTCGGGAGCGTGGCCAGCACACCGGCTGGCGTACGCCACACTCAAATCGCGCACCAACGGAGTGAGGGACCACCCGTCGGCGGCGATGTGGTGCACCACCGCCACCAACACATGTTCGTCCTCGGTGACACGGAAAAGTGTCGCCCGCAAAGGGATTTCGGCCGCCAAGTCAAAGCTATAGCGGACTGCCGTGGCGACCGCCTCATCCAGGCGGCTCGATGGCCATGTCGTGGCATCAACGACATCCCAGCCGAAGTCGGCCTCGTCCTCCGATACCACCACCTGCCGAGGCGTTCCGCCGGGCGCCTCGAAGCGCGTACGCAGGCTTTCGTGGCGGGTGATCAGGTCGCCCAGTGCCGCAGCCAGCGCGCGGGTATCAAGGCTCCCATGTAGCCGCAGGCCCACCGGCATGTTGTACACAGGTGAGGGGCCCTGCAATTGATCGACGAACCACAACCGGTTCTGGGCGAAGGACAGTGGAATCAGTGCGGGTCGATCTCCTGCCACCAGCGGTTCCAGGCGCCCCGTGCCCTCACCGATACGCGGAGCCAACTGGGCAACGGTGGGCGCCTCGAAGACCGTGCGCGCGGAAAGTTCGGTATTCAGACTCGCGTTGATCGCTGCGACCAGACGCATCGTCGAGACGGAATCTCCGCCGAGATCGAAGAATGAATCGTCGACGCCAACACGTTCCACATCCAGCACGCGCGCGAAGATTCCGGCCAGGATCTCTTCGACCGCGCCTGCCGGTGCACGGTAATGGTCAGCATCCTGATAGTCCGGCGCCGGCAACGACCGGGTGTCGAGCTTGCCGTTGACCGTCATGGGCAAGGCCGCCAGCGTCATCACGGTGGCGGGAACCATGTAGCCCGGCAGCCGTTCAGCCAGTGCCGCGCGGACGGTGATCGGATCGGCGCTTCCGGTGATGTAGCCGACCAGGCGCTTGTCTCCCGGACGATCCTCCCGGGCGATCACCGCCGCGTGATCAACTCCCTCCAGTGCGGTCAGCGCAGATTGGATCTCGCCGAGCTCGATGCGGTACCCACGAATTTTGACTTGCTCGTCGGCGCGGCCGAGGTAGTCCAGCTGGCCGTCGGCTCGCCAACGCACCAGATCGCCGGTGCGGTACATGCGCGTTCCGGCCTCGCCGAACGGACAGGCCATGAACCGCGACGCGGTCAAGCCCGAGCGACGCCAGTACCCCATGCCGACTCCCGCACCGGCCAGGTACAACTCGCCGACCACGCCGGCGGGCACCGGACGCAGCCACTCGTCCAGCACAAAGAACGACGCCCAGGCAGTTGGCGAGCCGATCGGCGGTGGACCCGCCTCTGCCTCCAAAGGAGCACTGGCACACAACCACATCGTCGTCTCGGTGGGGCCGTAGACGTTGACCATCACCCGACCCGGCGCCCAGCGATCCACCAATGCCGGCGGACAGGGCTCCGCGCCGATGACCAACGACGTCGCCTCCAGACCATCGACCGCCAGCATCGACACCGCCGACGGGGTTTGCGTCAGCACCGTCACCTGCTCGCGCACCAGCAGCTCGTGGAAGTCATGCGGCGAACGGGCCACTAGCTCGGGCACCACCACCAGCCGTCCACCGTGCAGCAGCGCACCCCAGATCTCCCACACCGAGAAGTCGAACGCATACGAGTGGAATTGCGTCCACACCTGTCCCGGTTCCAGCGGCACGCCGATCTGTAGCGAGTCGAACAGCTGCGTCACGTTGCGCTGACTGACTGCGACGCCCTTGGGCAACCCGGTAGTGCCCGAGGTGTAAATGATGTGGGCCATCTCATCGGGAGCTGGCGGCGGCACTGCGGTACTCGGCTGGGCGGCAACAGCTGAATCCTCGACATCGAAGACCATCAGGCCGTGCCCGGTGAAGCGGTCAACGAACATTGTGGTGGTGACGGCCGCGATCGGCGCTGCGTCAGACAACATGAACTCGACGCGGGCCGAGGGCAGCGCCGGATCGATCGGCAGGTAGGCCGCGCCGGTCTTGAGCACTGCCAAGATCGCCACGACTGCCTCAGCTGAACGAGGAAACATCAATGCGACGCGCTCGCCGGGACCTACACCGCAGCCAATGAGTAGGTGCGCCAACTGGTTTGACGCCTCGTCGAGCTCCCGATACATCAACGAACGGTGCCCGCAGACCAGTGCCACCGCTTCCGGCGCACGCCTCACCTGCACGGAGAACAGCTCCGGCACCGACCCAGGCGCCGGAAGAGTTGTCAGCACGGCCCGATTGCCCCACCGCTGCAGCCGGGCGCGCTCGGTTCCGTCGAGCATCTCCACCGCCGACAGCGACCGACCCGGATCGGAGGTCATCGCCTCCAACACCGCCTCAATCCGGTGCGCGAGGGCTCCGATATCGGCAGCGCCGAAAACTGCCGTGTCGTATTCGATGCGCAGCCGTAGTTCCTTACCGGGTATGGCTTGCATCGTCAGCGGGTAATCGGTCGATTCGTGGCTGGTGATCTCGGTGATGGTGATCCCGTCCACGCCTGATAACGCGCTGCTATCCACCGGGTAGTTCTCGAACACGAACAGGGTGTCGAACAGTCGATCGTGGCCGGCGATGCGGTGGATCTCGCTGAGCGAGAGGTGCTGATGCTCAAGGGTCTTGGCGTGGGAGCGCTTCAGCTGATCCAGCAGATCGATGGTGGTTGTCTGCGCGGTGATGTCCGCACGCACCGGCACGGTGTTGATCAACAGGCCCACCATCGATTCCGCGCCCACCACCTCGGCCGGCCGCCCGGATACCACGGTGCCGAAGGCGACGTCATGGTGACCGGTCAATGAGGTGAGCAGCAGTGCCCAGGCGCCCTGCAACACGGTGTTGACGGTGGTGTGCTGCAATCGCGCCAGCTCACCGAGTGCCCGCGTGGTGTATTCGGACACTCGGTGAGCCCGCACGCCGCGCTGCCCCCGCACGGATCTCTGTGGCGAGTCGACGAGTGTGGGCGCGTTAAAATCCGCGAGCACCTCACCCCAGGCCGCCTGGGCGCCCCCGTGATCCCGGTCCGACAGCCAGCCGATGAAACTCCGGTAGGGAGTGGCGGCGGGTAACCGCTGCCCGCGGTAGCTGGCGAAGATCTCGTGCAGCAGGATCGGCAGTGACCAGCCATCGAGGACGATGTGGTGGTTGGTGAGCACAAATCGATGCCGGTCATGCGCGGTGCGAATCAAGGCCACCCGGAAGGCCGGCGGGTCGGACAGATCACACACGGCGGCGCGTTCAGCGGCACACACCCGCTGGATCTGTCCTTCGGTTTCGGCACTGAGGAATTCGACATGGGTGTCGATATCCAGATCGACATATCGCCACCCCGCGCTGGGATCGGCGGGGATGATCTGCACCGGTTGGTCGAACTGCTCGCAGAATCGAGCCGCCAGGTGTGGGTGGCGACCCGCCACCGTTTGCACGGCGTCGTGCAGACGATGCTGATCCAGTGGGCCGTCGACCGTGATGTCGAGCTGTACCACATACAGATCGTCGGGTCCATCCCCTGCGCGGCTGTGAAAGACCAGGCCTTGCTGTAATGCACTCAGCGGCAGTACATCTGCGATCCGGTACTGCTGCTCCAACTCGTCGATCTGCCGTTGACTGAGCAGGGCAGGTGCGATGTCCGACGGGGTCAGCCCGCCCCCGCCCTGTCGCACGTGCGCGCAGATACCGACCAGCGCGTCGAACCACAGCTGGCTCAGACGGGTGATCTGGCCGTGGTCGAATACCGACGACGCCCACGTCCAGTTGGCTTGTAACTGCGGGCCGGTATCGGCGTCGAGGGTGCCGGCGTTGAGTGCCACCGAGTGGGTCAACGGCATCGGAATCGCCGCGGCAGCAGCGGTCGACGACACGCTCTCCGTGGATATCCGCCACAGATCATCGGATTGTTCGGTGCCTGCACCCCCCAATCGACCCAAATAGTTGAAGGCGATCGTCGGGTCGCCCGCATCCAGATCGACGTCGGCATTCAGGTAGCGCAGCAGCCCGTAGGTCAGCGGATCCGGCAGAGACCGCAGCTCCTCCTTGGCGCCCTTGATCACCGCGCCCAACGCGACATCACCGGCCGCGACACGGGTCCAGGGCAGCCCGCCCAGTGTCAACGCCACCGGGTATTTCGCGGTGAACCACCCGACCGTGCGCGACAAGTCGACCTCGGCGGCGAGATCCTCGTGCCGTCCGTGACCCTCGACGTCGATGCCGATCGGCGAGTCCCCGGTACCCGAGAATTCGGCTACCGCTAGACCGAATGCGATCAACAGGATGTCTTGTAGCCCTGCATGAAACGCGGCAGGAACCTCGCCGAGCAGCATGCGGGTGGTCTCGGTGTCCAGTGATACCGACAGCTGCCCTGCGCTCTCGTGGGTGTCTGCCACGGCACGCGACGGCGGGAGGACCGCCGGGGTGGCCGCCACCTGACGCCACGCCTGCGCCTGCCGCTCAACCTCAGGACGGCGCGCATGCACGTCCAACAATTCGGCCCACCGACGAAAGGACGTCCCGGTGGCCGGCAGCGCCAGAGGTTGCCCGCCACGACGTTGTGCCCACGCAATATTGATGTCTTCCAGGAGAATTCGCCAGGAGACCCCATCGACCGCCATGTGATGTACAACCAGAACCAGCTGGGCGGTGGCGGTTGCCCACAGCGCGTTCAGCATCACCCCAGCGGCCGGTTTCAACCGTGACCGCGCCGCTACCAACGCCTCGTCGGACAACACCTCCACCACGTGCAGGCAATCTCGCGCGCCAACCACACCGGGCTCGGGCACCGTCAACGACCATCCGCCGACGCCGTCGTCCTCAACGCGCAATCGCAGCGTGGCGTGGCGATCCAGCAAGGCCTGCAACACCACCGCGACATCGGCCTCGGTGACATCTGCCGGGGCCTGCAGCAGCACAGACTGGTTGAACTCGCCGGTTGGGCCGTCAATACCCCTCAGCCACTGCATGATGGGGGTGGCCAGCGCCGGTCCAACCCCGTCATCGATCGGGCCACGCGAATCTGCGGCCACCTCGACGACCCGCGCCAATCGGGCAACGCTCTGCTCGACGAAGACATCACGCGGACGGCACACCAGACCGGCGACTCGGGCCCGTGACACCACCTGCATGGACAGGATGCTGTCGCCGCCAAGGTCAAAGAATGAGTCGTCGACACCAACCCGATCCAGCCCGAGTACCTGAGCATAAATGTCAGCGAGAACCTCTTCCACGGCGTCCACCGGGGCGCGATACCGGTCACGGTAGTCGGGAGCGGGAAGGGCTCGGGAGTCGAGCTTTCCGTTGACCGTCAACGGAAAGGCGTCCATGGCCACGATCGACGCGGGCACCATGTAAACCGGCAACCGGTCCGCCATCGCGGTACGCAGCTCGCCGGAATCGGCGGTCCCCGTGATGTAGCCGACCAACCGCTTGTCCCCCGGTCGATCCTCCCGCGCAATCACCACTGCCTGCTCGACGCCGTCCAGGCTCGCCAAAACGGCCTGCACTTCACCGAGTTCGATGCGATGGCCACGGATCTTGACCTGCTCATCGGCGCGGCCCAGATATTGCAGCTGCCCGTCGGTGCCCCAGCACACCAGGTCCCCGGTGCGATACATCCGCTGTGCCTGCGTTCCCGCGCCGACAAACGGACACGCCACAAAACGCGCGGAGGTCAAACCGGTCCGGCCCACATAGCCGTATCCCAATCCCGCACCGGCCACGTACAGCTCACCGATCACACCGGCCGGGACCGGGCGCAACCACTCGTCGAGCACAAAGAGCGCGGCTCCGGACACCGGCGAGCCGATGGGCACACCCTGCCCTGCCTGTAGTGGCGCACTGATCGCCACACACATCGTGGTCTCGGTGGGTCCGTAGGCGTTGATCATTATCCGCCCGGGTGCCCACTGATCGACCACCTCCGGTGGGCAGGCCTCACCGACTACCACCAATGCCGCCGACTCCAGGCCTTCCCGCGGTAAGACTCTTACCGCAGAAGGTGTTTGCGTGATCACACGGACGCGTTCACGAACAAGCAAGGCATGGAAGTCTTCGGGTGAGTTCGTCACCTCCTCGGGAACCACCACCACCCGCCCGCCCCGCAGCAGAGCACCGAAGATCTCCCACACCGAGACGTCGAAGGCCAGCGAATGGGTCTGCGACCACACTCCGGGGTGCGGCAGTCCGGCGTCGAGCGACTCGAGCAACTGCGTCACGTTGTGATGGCTGAGCGCAACGCCCTTGGGCACGCCCGTGGTGCCCGAGGTGTAGATCAGATAGGCGATATCGTCCGCGCCCGGTGCCGCCAGTTCCCCGCGGGGATGACCCTCCAAGGAGTCATCGATGTTGCCAACGTCAATGATCGCCAAGCCATCCCGGCCGAGCCGATCGGCCAGATCGGCGGTGGTGACCGCGGCGACCGGCGTGGCATCGGCCAGCACGAATGCCACTCGCACATCGGGCACCGACGGATCGATCGGCAGGTACGCCGCCCCGGTCTTGAGGACTGCCAGGATCGCCACAATGGCCTCGGCCGACCGGTGGAACAACAGCGCGACACAGTGCCCCGGACCCGCTCCCCGCGTGATCAGTACCTGCGCCAATCGGTTGGCGGCATCGTCGAGTTCGCGGTAAGTCAACGAACTCTCGCCGTCGGTCACCGCCACCGCCTCGGGGGCCCGCGTCGCGTGCTCGGCGAAGAGTGCCGTAATCGACACCGCGCGCGGCGCCGGCCGCGTCAGCGCCTCGTGGTTGCCGAGCGCCGTAAGACGGGAGTGCTCAGCGTCGTCGAGTGCATCCACCGACGACAACCGCGCCGCCGGATCGGCCGTCATGGCCGTCAGGACACGCTGAAGACGAGCGACCAGCGCTGTGATTGATTCGGCGTCATACACGTCGGTGCGGAACTCCACCGTTCCACCGATTCCGGCCGGCTCACCGGACTGCGTCCGGCGTTCGGCCAGCGAGAAGTTCACATCCATGCGCGCCGTGTGTGTCTCCACCGGCATTCGAGTGACGCGCAGATCGCCCAACTCCACATCGGCTGCTACATCATTGATGTCGTGTCCGGCGAGACTCTGCCACGCCAACGCCACCTGAATCAGCGGGTGATGGGACAGCGAGCGAGTGGGGTTCAATCGCTCGACAAGTACCTCGAAGGGCACGTCCTGGTGTTCGTAGGCAGCCAGGCTGCGAGCGCGCACCTGGGCCAGAATCTCGGAGACGGTGGGGTCGCCGGCCAGATCGACCCGCAGCACCAACGTGTTGACGAAGAAGCCGACCAGCTCATCGAGGGCTGGATCGCGACGCCCGGCGATCGGGAAACCCACCGCCACATCGGCGCTGGAACTGAGCTTGGAAAGCAGCGCCAGCAGCGCCGCCTGCACCACCATGAAGCTGGTCGCGTTGTGCTCACGAGCCACCCGAGCAACCTGCTGCTGCAACTCGACGGGCCAGTCCACCGCGATCGTCGCGCCGTGGTGGTTGGCCATCAGCGGGTACGGCCGGTCGGTGGGCAACGCGATGCGTTCGGGTATCCCGGCCAACGCGCCTTCCCAGTAGGCCAGCTGCCCTGCGATGCGGCTGTCACCGTCCTCGAGGTCACCGAATTGCGCTCGCTGCCAGAGGGTGTAATCGGCATACTGCACTGACAGATCGGCCCAACCCGGAGCGCGCCCACCAGATCGGTCCGCGTAGGCGAACCCCAGATCGGCCACCAGTGGGACGATCGACCAACCGTCCGCGGCGATGTGATGCACCACCACCGCGAGCACGTGCTTGTCCTCGGAGATACGGAAAAGCCGGGCCTTCATGGGGATTTCGGCGGCCAGATCGAAGGCGTGCTGCGATACGGCGTCCGTGGCCAGCTGGAGCTGCGGCGCGGTCCAGTCGGTGGCATCGATGATCTCCCAGCCGAAATCGACGCTTCCCGGATCGACCACTACTTGACAGGGGATGCCGCCGGGAGCGGCGAAGAGGGTGCGCAGGCTCTCATGACGCCCCACCACATCGGCCAGCGCAGCACCCAACGCGTCGACATCCAGCTCCCCGTCCATCCGGAACGCGGCTGTCATGTTGTACACCGCTGAGGGACCCTGCAACTGGTCCAGGAACCACAAGCGCGATTGAGCGAACGACAGCGGAACCACAGCGGGCCGCTCGCCTGCCACCAACGGCGCCAGCCGAGTCTCTTCCCCACCGACACGGTTGGCCAGTTGCGCTACCGTGGGCGCGTCGAACAGGGCGCGTACAGCGATACCTGTGTTGAGCGCGGCATTTATCGCGGCGATTAGGCGCATCGCGGACAAGGAATCTCCGCCGAGATCGAAGAACGAGTCATCGGCACCCACGCGCTCGTGCCCGAGCACTCGGGCGTAGATATCGGCCAGGATTTCCTCGACCGGGCTGGCCGGTGCTCGATAGTGATCGCCGTCGACGTAGTCGGGTGTGGGCAGCGCGCGTCTATCGAGCTTGCCGTTGACCGTCAGCGGCACGGAATCGATCGCCACTATCGCGGCCGGCACCATGTAACTCGGCAGCCGCTCGGCCAGCAGGGCTCGGATCTGGCTCGGGTCGGCATTTCCGGTGATGTAGCCGACCAGGCGCTGATCACCGGATACATCCTCGCGGGCGATGACCGCGGCCTGGGTCACTCCGCCGAGTGCGGCCAGCGCGGCCTGGACTTCGCCGAGTTCGATGCGGTACCCGCGAATCTTGACCTGCTCATCGGCACGGCCCAGATACTGCAGCTGCCCGTCCGCACCCCATCGCACCAAGTCCCCGGTGCGATACATCCGCGCACCAGGCTCGCCGAACGGGCAGGCCACAAACCGAGATGCGGTCAAACCGGCCCGGCGCCAATAGCCAAGACCCACACCACGACCTGCCACATACAACTCGCCGACCACCCCGGGGGGCACCGGACGCAGCCACGCATCCAGCGCGAACAACGCCACCCCAGACACCGGTACACCGATCGGCACCGCCGAACCCGCGGTGAGCGGTGCGCTGATCGATGCGTACACCGTGGCCTCGGTGGGGCCGTAGGCGTTGATCATCACTCGTCCGGGTGCCCAGCAGTCCACCAGCTCGGGCGGGCACGCCTCACCTGCCACGACCAACGTCGTCGATTCCAGGCCCTGCGGCGAGATCATGCCCGCCGCAGAGGGGGTTTGGCTCAACACACTCACGCGCTCGGCGACAAGCAACTCATGGAGGTCGCCGGGCGAAGCGGCGACTGGCTCGGGCACCACCAGCAGGCGTGCACCGTGTAGCAATGCACCGAAGATCTCCCACACCGAGACATCGAAGCTATAGGAATGCCACTGCCCCCACACCTGTCCGGGTTCCGATGGAATGTTGACGTCCAACGACCCGAACAGTCCGGGAACGTTGCGGTGCGCAATGGCAACGCCTTTCGGAACACCGGTGGTTCCCGAGGTGTAGATGATGTACGCGATGTCATCGGAGGTAGGGGGCACCAGCTCGATGCTGGGCCGGCGATCGGAGGCGGCGTCTGCCATCTCACTGATATCGACGACGGTCAGGTCAAGCCCCTCCAGGCGCGACCGATGTCCTGCGGTGGTGACCCCGAGGATCGGCATGACATCGGCCACCATGAACTCGATGCGGGAAGCCGGCAGCGCCGGGTCAACCGGAACGTAAGCTGCGCCGGTTTTCAGCACGGCCAAGATCGCCACAATGGCCTCAGCAGAGCGGGAGAACAACAGCGCCACAACCTCGCCCGGACGCGCGCCGCGTCGTGCCAACACGTGGGCGAACCGGGTGGTGGCCTCATCCAGTTCCCGGTACGTCATCGACTGGCCCTCGAAAGTCACTGCCACCGCATCGGGCGTGCGCCCCGCCTGCTGCGCGAACAATGCCGGAATCGAGTCCATGCCGACGGGTTTGGTCAGGCCCGCCCGGTTACTCCACTGGTTCAGGTGAGTGTGGTCGGCCTCGTCCAGCAGATTGATCGACGACAACGCGCGCCCTGGATCAGCAATCATCGCCGCCAGAATCGTCTTCAGCCGCTCGAACAAAGCCTCTACGGCAACAAGGTTGAAGACATCGGTGTCGTATTCAACACGAAGAACCAATTCACGGCCCGGTAGAGCTTGCACGGCAAGCGGGTAGTGGTTGGATTCACGGAAATCGAATTCGGTGATCGCCAGGCCATCGACATTCAGTGCCGCGGTGGTATCGATCGGGTAGTTCTCGAACACCAAAAGTGTGTCGAACAGCTTGTCCTGGCCGGTGATCCGGTGGATGTCACTCAGCGCCAGGTGCTGGTGCTCAAGGGTGTCGTTGTGAGCGCTCTGCAATTGGTGCAACAGATCTGAGGTGGTGGTGACCGGCGAGAGGTTCGCTCGCACCGGCACCGTGTTGATCAGCAGCCCGACCATCGATTCCGCGCCGAGGACCTCGGCCGGGCGCCCCGAGACCGTCGTGCCGAACGCGACATCATGCCGACCGGTCAGTGAGCTCAGGAGCAACGCCCACGCGCCCTGAAGCACGGTATTGGCGGTCGTGTGATGTGAGCGCGCCAGGTCGCCGAGCGCCAGCGTCGTCTCCTCCGGTAGCCGGAAAGATTCAACGCCTCGGTATCCCCATTCTTCTCGACCGGTCGGGCAGACCAGTGTCGGGCTATCGAGACCGGCCAGTGCCTCGCGCCACGCCGCGTGGGCGCTAGCACGATCCCGCTCCGTCAACCAGGTGACAAAGCTGCGATATGGCGCGGCCGCGGGCAGCCGTTGTCCGCCGAGGCTGGCGAAGATCTCCTGCATGAGGATCGGCATCGACCACCCATCGAGCACGATGTGGTGAGCGGTCAGGACGAAGCGATGTCGATCATCGGCGATGCGGACAAGTGCGGCCCGCACCGCGGACTGGTTCTCGAGGTCGCACACCGCGGAGCGTTCGGCGGCACAGAATTCGCGGATCTGCTCGTCGATGTCACGGTCGGCGCTGCCGTCGGTATCCAGTTCGATGTACTGCCAGGGCACTTCGGGATCGACGGGAATGATCTGCACCGGGTGCTCGAATTGTTCGCAGAAGCGAGCCGCCAGATGTGGGTGTCGTCCCACCACTGTATGGACGGCATCGCGGAGGCGGCTCACGTCGAGTGACCCACTCATCGCGATACTCAACTGCATCGCATAGACATCGTCTGAGCCCTGTGCGGTGCCGGCGTGAAAGAGCAGACCCTGTTGTAAGGGAGTCAGCGGCAGTACATCGGCGATGCGGTGCTGCTGGCTCAACTCGTCGATCTGCCGCTGATTCAGCTCGGCAGGAGTCACATCCGATGGAGTTAATCCGCCTCCACCCCTTCGCACATGCGCGCAGATGCCGGCCAGCGCGTCGAACCACAGTCGGCTGAGCCTGCCTACTTGCGTGTGATCGAGCACCGAGAGCGCCCACGTCCAGTCGGCGTTCAGATGCGGCCCGGTGTCGGTGTCCAAGGTGGCGGCGTTGAGTTCCACGGTGTGCCCGAGCGCCGTGGGAACCAACCCGGCGGCACGGGTCAACGTCAGACCCTCGGGGCAGATTCGCCACGGATCGCCGGCGGCACCGCCGAGGCGGCCCAGATAGTTGAATGCGATTGCGGGATCCGCCGTTTCCAGGTCAACATCGGTGTTGAGGTAACGCAGCAGACCGTAGGTAACGCCCAGCGGTTGGGTGCGAAGCTGTTCCTTGGCGTTCTTGATCACCGCCCCCAGCGCCACATCACCGTCCAGCACCTGAGCCCAGCGCAACCCGCCCAGCGCCAACGACACCGGGTACTTGGCGGTGAACCAGCCGACAGTGCGCGATAGATCCGTGCAGCGATCGGCGGCCCCACCCAGATCTGCCAATTCCTCGTGGCGCCCGTGCCCCTCCACGTCGATGCCGATGGGCGTCCCGACACTGCCGGTGAACTCAGCCACCGCTAATCCGAATGCGATCAAAAGGATCTCGTGCACCCCGGCGTGAAACGCCGTCGGCACCTCGCCGAGCAACATGCGGGTGGTCTCGGCGTCCAGCGATACCGACAGCTGACCTGCGCTCTGGTAGGTATCCGTCTCGGCATGCACAGGTGACAACGCCGCCGGGGTCGACGCCGTCTGCCGCCACGCCTGTGCCTGTTCCATAACCTTCGGGTGCTGCGCACACTGGACCAGCTGCTCAGCCCACCGGGCGAACGACGTGCCCGTCGCCGGCAGCAGCACCGGCTGGCCAAGGCGGTGCTGCGCCCACGCAATATTGATATCTTCCAACATGATTCGCCACGACACACCGTCGACCGCGAGATGGTGGACGATCAACACCAGCTGGCTCCCGGAGGCCACCCAGAGCGCACTCAGCATTACCCCGGCCGCCGGATTCAACCGCGACCGCGCCGCCGCCAGTGCCCCATCCGACAACGCCTCCACCGTGTGCAGGCACTCGCGCGCGTTCACCGCACCCACCGCAGGCACCGTCAACGACCACTCGCCTGTACCGTCGTCATCCGCGCACAGCCGCAGCATCGCATGGCGATCCATCAAGGCCTGCAACATGATGACGACGTCACCCTCGGTGGTGTCGGTGGGCGCCTGTATCAGCACTGTCTGGTTGAACTCACGGATCGACCCGTCTGTGCTTTCCAGACCCTTCAACCACCCCATGATCGGTGTGGCGATCACCGACCCGAGGCCCTCATCGATCGGCTCCTGCGCGCCGCTGGTCGCAGCGACCACCCGGGCCAGCCGGGCCACACTCTGCTGAACAAAGATGTCACGTGGTCGACACATCAGACCCGCTGCACGCGCACGCGAGGACACCTGCATTGCCAGGATGCTGTCCCCACCGAGCTCGAAGAATGAGTCGTCGATACCGACGTGGTCTAGACCAAGGATCTGCGCGTAGATGCCGGACAGGACTTCTTCGGTCGGGGTGGTCGGGGCCCTGAACTGGTCGACGCGTCGGTATTCCGGTGCGGGCAGGGCCTTTCTGTCCAGTTTGCCGTTGACCGTCAACGGCATGGTTTCCAAGACCACGATCGCTGCGGGCACCATGTACGACGGCAATCGCTCCGCCATCGCGGCGCGCAGGACACCGGGCTCAGCGGTGCCGGTGATGTAGCCGACCAGACGTTTGTCTCCCGGACGATCTTCCCGGGCGATCACGACCGCCTGCCGGACACCGTCGAATGTCGTTAACGCCGATTGGATTTCGCCCAGTTCGATGCGATACCCGCGGATCTTGACCTGCTCGTCAGCGCGCCCCAGATACTGCAGCTGACCGTCGATGCCCCAGGACACCAGGTCCCCGGTGCGGTACATCCGCGCTCCCCGCCCCCCGAATGGACACGCCACGAACCGATCCGCCGTCAACGCGTTCCGGCCGACATAGCCGTAGCCCAAACCCGCGCCGGCCACATACAACTCGCCGACCACACCGGCAGGTACCGGACGCAACCAATCGTCGAGCACGAAGAACGCCAGATCGGCCAACGGAACCCCGATGGGACTGGCTGCGGTGTTCACATCTGTGGCGGTGATCTCGCGGAATGACGCGTGCACCGTCGTCTCGGTAATCCCGTACATGTTGATCAACCGAGGTGCCCCCGGATGATCGGACAACCAGGTCCCGAGGCGCGATGGGGTCAGGGCTTCCCCACCGAACACCACTGCCTCTAGCCCCAGCTGCTGGTGTTCCGGCAGCACGGTATCTACCGACTGCAGCGCATAAAACGCCGACGGCGTCTGACTCAACACGCTGACGCCTTCGCGGACGAGCAGGGCGTGGAGCTCTTCGGGTGAGCGCGTTACGGCTTCGGGTACCACCACCAGCCGCCCGCCGTGGAGCAGGGCACCGAAAACCTCCCACACCGAGAAGTCGAAGGCCAGCGAATGGCACTGCGTCCATACCTGCCCCGGGGTCAACTCCAGATCGGCATCGATGGCCTCCAACAATCTCGTCACGTTGTGGTGCGGAATGGCAACCCCTTTCGGCACACCGGTGGTGCCCGAGGTGTAAATCAGATACGCGATATCGTCGGGACCCGGCATCACCGGCAGGGCAGTACAGGGCCTGCCGTACACCGCACGGTCGTTGATATCGATCACCGTCACGCCGCATCCACCTAACCGATCCACCAGATCGGTGGTGGTCACGGCAACAGCGCACCCGGCATCGGCCAGCACGAATTCCAATCGCGCGTCAGGCACCGAGGGATCGATCGGCACGTACGCCGCACCGGTCTTCAGCACCCCCATGATCGCCACGATCGCCTCGACAGACCGCGAGAACAACAACGCTACCCGCTGCCCGGGTCCCACACCATGAGCAACTAGTAAGTGCGCCAGTCGATTTGCCGCCGCGTCCAGCCCTCGATAGGTCATCGCGCTGTCGCCTGAACTCACCGCCACGGCGCCTGGATCACGCGCTACCTGCTCAGCGAACACCGCCGGAATCGACACCGGTTCAGGCACGGGCCGAATCAACGCCCCCCGATTGCTCCACACCTCCAAGGGAGGGCAGTCGGCCTCATCACGGACATCGATCGCCGAAAGCGGCCGGTCCGGAGCTGCCGTCATCGCCAGTAGCACCCGCTCGAAGCGGTCCGCGAGAGCACGCGCATCGCAGTCGGCGAACAAAGCTCCCACACCCGACGTGCTCAGGAACAGCTCTTCATCGTTCTTGATAAAGACCAGCCCAAACTGATCCACGAGGCCCGTGTGGGTCACGGTCCCCGATCCCGCGGCGCCGGCAAAATCTGCCAAACGCGTCGTGGGGATGAAGTTGATGGCCGCGCGATGTGCCGCCTGTCCGCCGCGCTGAAATCCCGTCTTGCTCTCGATGGCGCGCAACGGAAACCGCTGATGCTGCAACGCTTCTTGGATCCGCGTGTCGACGTGTTCACAGAAGGCAGCCACCGTGGTCACCGGCGATGTCGCCAACCTCAGCGGAACAACACCGGAACTCATTCCTGGCACGAAGAGCGCTTCTGGGCGTACCCGCCTGCTCACCGGGAAATCGAGTACGACCTGCGAACCACCGACCTCACCACGCACCAGCAGTGCACATGCCGCGGTGATCACGGCGGCTCGACGCACCCCCAACGCATGCGACAACTCACGAGTCTTGGCGACGACGGACGGATCCAATTGAATTGGTGCAGAAGGCTCATACTCGACGGTTTGACTCGCGACCGCCGGCGCCGTGCCATGCCGTGAATCGCTCTCCAGCGGGCCACAGTTGGTCCAATACGCCTCATCATCGACGTAATCATCGGATGCCTCGTACTCCGCTTCGCAGTCGATGAGACTCTTCAGCGATCCAAAGATGGGCGGCGGTATCGGCGTATCCGTGGCGATCGCGGAATAGACGGTCGCGATCCGATGGCACAGGAGACCCATGCCGATTCCGTCCGTCGCGATGTGGTGACAGCACACGAAGAAATAGAAGTCGTCGGCTCGCGCCTGCATCAGCGCGAACTTGAACAAAGGGCCGCTGAGGGGCATCGGCCTTCGCCGGATCGATGACGCTATCCGATAGGCATCAGCCATGGGATCCGAAGAGCCCGTTAAGTCATGGCGAGCAAGCTCGACATCCGGATAGTCAACTACCGCTTGAAAAACCTGACCGCCACGTTCAGAAAAGACGGCCCTGAGCGGCTCGGCTTCATGCACCACGTGACGCACGGCCCGCTCGAGCAGGTCATGCTTGATGACGCCCTCGATTCGGCCAAGCATGCCCAGCTGCCACTTGATACCGGCGTGACCAGTTTCCTCAGCGAGCCAGATATCCAGCTGCCCCCGCGTAAGCGGCAGCGCCCCATGATCACATTCCATTGGTCCCCACCCACTGCTTAATGATCAACAGTCCGGCCCTGTGCAACCCTCTCGCGCAGGCTTTTTGGCCTAATGTCTGGCCAGCTCTGCTCTATGTTGTCCAAGCAGGCAGCGCGATCCGCCGCACCGAAAACCACTCGCCATCCGGCCGGAACATCGGCAAAGGCCGGCCACAGGCTGTGTTGCTCTTCGTCGTTGACCAGAACGAAAAAGCTGCCGTTGTCATCATCAAATGGATTGATACTCAACACTTCTCCCGACACCATCCACGCACGATAAGTGGAACCTGTTCTAAAACTAACCGAGAAAGCGCCGGCGTTGCGTGTTTTTAGAAAAATCACCAATACTTGCTACTGGTCAGTCAAGAACCTGAATGGCCGGTCGTCATTGCCCGACACGATTGGCCCAGGAGTGACGAATTGGCTGCTAGTCGTTACCAAACCGGCCATGATCAGCCCGACGCCACCGCGACGACACAGAAGGCGCCTGCTGTCTCATGGTTTGCTGTATGCCCCGTGGCACGCATCGTGCAGTGCTCGACGAGGTATTGAACGTGACCAGATTTATCTCGTAGAACCGCCGATGACGACTGACCTGATACCCATCGGCGACATGCCCAACCTTCGAAAGTGCCTGCGCACCCGACCCAACACTCGTACCGTTGGTGGGCACCGTTGCGCCCCGGGCTGAGTCAGTTTCCGCGACAGGCAAACTCGCACCAGTCGCTGCCGAGGCCGCCGGCATGTGAGCTGTCATACCGTCTAGTACTGAGGATCACGCAAAGTGAGCAAAACTGCGAAAACCGCACTGCCGCCCGGGCCTCCGCTCCCTCTGGTGGTGCAGTCCATATTGATGGCTGCCTATGGTCTGCGCTTCCTGGCCGGATGCCAGCGCCGCTATGGCAACGTGTTCACGCTGCGTATCCCCTTGTCGGGCAAGGTCGTATACCTCGCAAATCCGGCCGATATCAAGACGGTGTACGCCGGGGACCCGCGGGTCTTTCATTCCGGCGAGGCGCACTGGTTCTTTCGGGGCCTCCTCGGTGATAGCTCCTTGTTTGTACTTGACGAGGACGCCCACCACGACCAGCGTCGTCTGCTCATGCCGGCGTTTCATCGCGACACCGTCGCGCGCCAGGCCGCTCAGATGGCCGAGATCGCTGCCGCAAACATATCCACATGGCCGGTGGGTGAAGACTTCTCCGTTGCCCCCAAGACCACCGACATCACGCTCGAGGTGATCCTGCGAACAGTTATCGGCGCCACCGACCCGGTGCGGCTGGCCGCGCTGCGCAAGGTCGTGCCGCGTCTGCTCTACATGAAGCCCTGGGAAACACCGGCGATTACCAATCCGGGTCTGCGACGCCATTTCCCGTGGCGGGGTGTCGGCAGACGAATGGCAGAGACCGATGCCTTGCTCTATGCGGAGATTGCCGAACGCCGTGCCGATCCCCACCTGGCCGAACGCACCGATGTGCTGGCCATGCTGGTCAGCGCCACCGATGAGGACGGACGCACCATGTCCGACCAAGAACTGCGTGATCACCTCCTGACGTCCATCGCGGCCGGACACGAGACCACCGCGACGGCACTGTCCTGGGTGCTGGAACGACTGACCCGCCACCCTGCCGCACTGGCGAAGGCCGTGCAGGCCGCCGATGCCAGCGCCGCAGGTGACCCATCGGGCGACGAATACCTAGACGCCGTCACCAAAGAGACGTTGCGCATCCGTCCGGTGATCTTCAGTTCCGGCAGGGTGCTCAAGGAGCCCGTCGAGGTCGGCGGCTATCGACTACCGGCCGGCATCATGGTCGATCCGGCGATCGGACTCGTGCATGCAAGCGCCGACGTGTATCCGGATCCGGACCGATTCGACCCCGATCGGATGCTCGGCACCACGCTGAGCCCGACCACCTGGCTGCCGTTCGGTGGCGGCAACCGTCGCTGCCTCGGCGCCACCTTCGCCATGGTCGAAATTCGGGTCGTACTGCGTGAGATCCTGCGCCGGGTCGACCTATGTACCACCACGGCGCCCGATGAGAAGCAGCAGGCGAAGCACGTGACTTTCGTGCCACACCGCGGTGGGTACATCCGGGTTCGAGCGATCAGGGACTGCGAGCCCGCCGCAGCGCCAACGTGTCCTGCCGGTACTCACGGCATTACGCAGTCCAGCGACTCGCAGCGCTAGCTGCCGCGAGGCTCTCGACGAGGTCTGCTGTGATCACAACGCTCTCGGCGGGAGTGGTCATTCGAGCAGCGATCTCGTGGGCGCGGGCCACGCATTCCGGTGCGAGGACGGTACGTAGGTCAGCAACCAATGTCTTCTCTGTCGTGGCCGAGAAGCGCCGGGCTGTACCCACTTTCAATCGTTTGACCCGAGCTCCCCACAGCGTCTGATCGAGGTCTGTCGACAGCACCAAGGTGGGAACTCCCGCCCGTAAGCCCGCAGCGGTGGTGCCGGTGCCGCCGTGGTGCACTACCGCGCGACAGGCCGGGAAGGCGGCAGAGTAGTTCATCGCACCAACCACTTTGATGTTCTCGGCGAGGGGGACATCGCTGAAATCTGACCCGGCAGAACACACCAACGCCCGCACGCCCAATTGGTCACACGCCGAGCTGATCATGGCAAGTGTCTTGGTGGCAGATTCGACCGGCAGGCTGCCAAAGCCAAAGAAGACAGGCGGAGCACCGGCGGTTATCCACGAGGCCACTTCGTCATCGAACTCCGTGGGTAAGTCGAGCGTCAGCGCGCCGACGAACGGACGACGGCCCTCATGCTCCGCCCATTCGGCGGCCAGGCCGGGAAAGCAGACCTCGTCGTAGGCCTGGATCTCCAGCGATCCGCGTTCGGTGATTCGCCACGGTGAGGGCGCAACGGCCTTCGGCAGCGCCAGTTCGCCGCGCTGGACGCCCTCGACCTTCTTCGCATTCTGCCAGGCCAGCCACTCGCCAACCTTCATTGTCGATCGGCCCAATGGAGCGGGCAGGAGCGGTACGAAGTGGCCATTGGCCCGCAAGGGAAAGAAATGCAGCGTAGCCAGTGGAATGTCGTAGTACTCCGCGACATTGCCCGCGGCGTCCTCGAAATTCACACCGGTGAAGAGCAAGTCCGCTCCCTCGGCCAACGAGGTCAATGTGGCGACGATGTCCTTCCAACATTGGAGAAAGGGCTCCACCACATCGCGCCGCATCCTGATCAAATCCCGCATCTTCCAGAAGTTGCGAAAGAAGTGCGTCCAGAAATCGCGGTGGGCGTCGAGAACTGCCTGGAGATCTGGCCCGTAGGGGACGGCGGTGGGGCCGGCCGCCTCGACGAATGCGATGAGATCAGGAGGAACGGCCATCTGTACCTCGTGTCCCCGACGTAGCAGCTCGCAGCCAACCGCTACACACGGCTCGATATCGCCGCGCGTGCCGTAGCTCGCCAATACGAACTTCATCGCGGGCTCAGCCGGCCCGCTTGAGCCGCACGAAGTCTTCCAGCAGATCGGCGGCGGTCACCGGACTGTCGGCAGCTTTGGTCATTCGGGCTGCGACCTCACGGGCACGCGTGACGTACGCGGCGTCGAGGATAGTGCGCAGGTCGGCGACCAGTGTCTTCTCCGTCGTCGCCGAGAAACGCCGGGCGGTACCTACTTTCAGCCGCTTGACGCGCGCTCCCCATAACGTCTGATCGAGGTCGGTCGACAGCACCAATGTGGGGACTCCCGCTCGCAGACTCGCGGCGGTGGTGCCCGCGCCACCGTGGTGCACTACCGCACGGCACGCGGGAAAGGCGGCAGAGTAATTCATTACGCCCACCACTTTGACATTCTTAAAAAGTGGTACATGGCTGAAATCACTTCCGCCGGCGCACACTAACGCCCTCTCCCCCAACTGATCACATGCCGCGCTGATCATGGCAAGTGTCTCGGCGGCAGACTCGACGGGCATGCTGCCGAAGCCGAAACAAATCGGCGGTTCTCCCCCGGCAATCCACGAGGCCACCTCGTCATCGGAATCTGTTGGTAGATCAAGCGTCAGTGCACCCACGAAGGGTCGTAGCCCATCGTATTCCGCCCATTCCTCCGCCAATCCGGGCATACAAGCCTCGTCATAGGCCTGGATCTCCAACGAACCACGCTCCGCGATCCGCCAGGGCGAGGGGCCGGTGGCTTTGGGCAGGCCCAGCTCACGACGCTGTGGATCCTCGAGCCTTTTGAACATCGGCCAACCCAGCCACTCCGACAATCGCATGATGGACCGGCCCAGCCGGGCCGGCATTCCCGGAACGAGCTGACCGTTGGCGCGGATCGGAAACACGTGCAGCGTGGCGAATGGAAGCGAGTAGAACTCCGCGACATTGCCGGCTGACTCTTCACCGAGGACACCAGTGAACAGCAGGTCGGCATCCGCCGCTTGCGATCTCAGCGTCGTACTGACGTCCTCCCAGCACTGAACCAAAAATCGCCAATCTTCACGCAGCAGCTCCCGAAGGTCCCGGATCCTCCAGAAGTTCTTCCAGAAGTTCCGCAAGAATCGCGCCCAGAAGTCACGGTTCACGTCCTGCCACACCCGCACGTCGGGTCCGCAGGCGACCGCGGAAAGTCCGGCCGCCTCGGTGAAGTCGACAAGGTCGGGTGGGACGATCATGCGTACGTCATGCCCACGGCGCAACAACTCACGGCCGACGGCGATGCCGGGCTCGACATCACCACGTGTTCCATAGAATGACAGTACGAATTTCATCGCAGAGCCCTTCACTTCCCGTGTTCCTGCGGAATGAAAGCGGGAGCCTCGCCACAGCTCAACCGCCCGGCAGCATATCCCGGTACCCGCGTTATTGACTTTGAATTCAAGAGATTTGGGGATGCATCGAGAACCTTAGACAAAGCGTGCAGATTCGGAGTCACTTGACCCGCAGCACAAAACCGGTCTGGTCACCACGGTTCTGCTGATTGAGCCGTGTGGCCCGCTTCTCCCATTCCCAGATCTGCGTGGGCCGAAACATACGAAGGATTTTGGGGTCGGTCACCGGAACATCACCCCGATAGGCTTCGCTTCCGGTGAACTGACCAAAAGTTGAATCATCAAATGTCTGCGCGACGCGCAGGCCGGCACGCTCTGCGGCCAGAGCCATTCCCCGTCGTGACGGTATGACCATGTGCCGAGGTGCATCGGCCTGCACCCAATCGGCTCCATAGACGGACCACGCCTCGGATGACGTCGTGGGCACCCGGGCCAGGCACATGCCGCCGTCGGTCAACTTTCTGGACGCCACCTCGAGCGTGGCCACCGGATCGGGCATGTGTTCGAGCGAATGATTGAACATGATGAGATCGAATTCGCCTGTCACATCACTCAAATAGCGCTTCAGTAGCGGTATGCGTTCACGCGACTGGCCATCCTCTGCGATGAACGGGTCAGCTCCGACCAAGCTGACGAACCCGACCCTCGCGAGCCGGTCCAGTAACGCACCGCTTCCACATCCAACATCCAAGATCCGCGCATCGCGCCCAATTCCAAGCGCGGCGAGCATCTTGACAGCATCCCCCCCGAGCAGCACACGGAAGATGCCCTCCGGCACGGGAGAAGCCAGAGCCGGCCCAAATATCCTTCCCCCGCTTCGTAGTTTAAATAGGTCTCGCTGTGTGACCAGCCATTGAAAGGCCTTCGGCTGGGCCGAACCGTTGTGCGAGTAGTAGGCCGCGGGGTAATGCCGCATGAGCTCTTCACCCTCAAGCGCGTTGACGATCTGCAACGTGTCGCACGCGGCGCAGCTGAAGTATTCGAACACCTCGCGGGTGCCGAACATCATCTCGCGAACCTCTAGCGTTCGATGGGGGCCAGTCGAGTCGCACAGCCGGCACGCACTGGTAACCGCCGTCATTCAAATCTCCTCCACGAGAGTCTGAGTCCGGAGAACGCGCACCACGTGCCGAGGGCCTGTGACAGGCCGCCACAGAACAACTTTCAAAGGAACCCCAGACCACGAACCTACCGCGTAGTGTCTTCGTACGTGTGGGGATCGGTGCTAGCACTCGTGGTACTGGTCGCCCTGAATCCGATACGCCTGGGCATCACCCTCCTCGTGATCTCTCGGCCGCAGCCCGTGCAAAATCTGCTCGTCTACTGGGCGGGCTGTCTCATCGGTTGCATTCCCGCCGTGGTGGCACCACTGACACTGCTGCATGTCACGCCGATGTTCAGATCATTCGCACAGGGCGTGGCGAGTAGCCCGGCGATTCGCCACGTTCAACTCGGTATGGGTGTGCTCGCGCTATCGGTTGCCGCGCTCATAGCGGTGTGGCCACGTCTGCGCCGGCGTCAGCTGCAGTACGCGGGTGCAGATGTAGTGGCCCCGGAGCTGAATCCGCCAACGCAGAACCCGATCTCACGACTCCTGGGGCGGACCGCGGACACCACGCCCGACGGAGGGTCTCTCGTCCGGCGACTGCTGCGCCGAGCCGGTAGTGCGTGGGAAAACGGATCACTCTGGGTCGCCTTCCTGATCGGCCTGCTACTGGGCGGTATCGAACCGGACGCAGGCCTGTTCCTCATAGCCATTCTGGTGAGCTCAGGTGCCGCGCTCGGGACGCAGATCACCGTTGCAGTCGTCTTCATCCTCGGTGTGCTGGCGATTGTCGAACTGACGCTGATCAGCTATCTGGTCGCGCCCACGAAAACCCAAGCGGTTGTGCAGTTGTTGCATGACTGGGCGTTGACTCATCGGCGGAAGATTCTGATAGCCATGTGCATAGTGGCTGGGATATCACTTCTCATCCACGGGCTGAGCGGCGTCTGAGGGTCCCTCGCCAGGTGCCCACACGAAAACCATTCGGGCACAATGGTTCGCCAAATACCACCTCGGCGTTGCTGGCTTCTTTGCTTCCCCATTCCGCCAAGAAAGCGTGTCTGCCTGGGTAGTGTTCCGGGCCGTGTGGGGTCTACTGCTCGCGATGGCGATCATGTTCGCGGTCAATCCGGTACTACTCGCCATCATCGTCCTGATGATCTCGAGGCCTCAGCCGGTCCAGAATCTCGCGGCATACTGGATGGGCAGCATGATCGTGAGTCTTGCGGGTCTGCTGATACCGCTGATGGTGTTGCACATAGCACCGTCGGTTCGCACCTTCGTGGAAGACATGGCCACGCCGGGCAACAGCATCACCACGCGGGTGGTCAATCTCGGCATGGGCGTTCTGATGCTGTCGATCGCAGCGATGATGACAGCACGCTCGGTCCGTCAGCGGATGCGTGTGCGGGTATCGGTGGGCGACGCCTCTGACCAGACTCGTGATGCACAGACGCCAACCCCCATCACGTCCCCGTTTGGCACCCTCCAGGACGAGGACGCGGAAGGGGGATCGGTGTTCCGACGGCTGCTCCGCCACCTCCAAAAGGCCTGGGAAAACGGGGCGCTGTGGGTCGCCTTCGTGTTCGGCCTGGCCGGCCTACCGCCACCCATGTTGGTGGTCTTCGTACTCACTCCCATCGTGGCCTCGGGTTCCCCAATCGGAACCCAGGTCATCGCCGTCATCCTGTTCGTCTTTGGAATGTTCACGGTGGTTGAGCTCACCCTCGTCAGCTATCTGGTCGCGCCCGCGAAAACCCTTGCGGTACTGCGGCCACTGCACGACTGGGCGTTGGCCCACCGCCGCCAGATGCTGATCACCATATTCTCAGTCGCTGGAATCATTCAGGTAGTCAACGGCGTTGCCTAAAGTGGTGAGGCGACATACGGGATCAGCATGTCAGGCCCATGTCCCACGTCTCCCGTTCGCAGTCGCCATGACCTCGTAGATCAGCTTCATCATCGAGGGGCGGGTGCGCCGGCTCAGCTTGTGGAATCTCTGGTAATCCTCGAGCATCGCCCGGAAGCCACGTTCACTAATCCGATACGACTCTAAGACTCGCTCCAATGCCGACGGATCCCACGGTTCGTCGGCAGCAGCCGCACAGAGCGTTTCATAAACTACGGACATCCAGTCCGTACCGAACGGCTCTGTTACTGGCCCACAATACTTCTGGCGCCGAAGGTCATTTTCGAGGAATTCCTCGATTGCTGCCTCATCGCGGGTGTCCAGATCGACCCCGAGCGCTACCGAGATTCGTTTCATTTCCCGGCGCCAATCCTCGAGGAGGTTGGCATACCCCACGAATACGCGCGGGACATCGCGAGTGTGTGCCTCGGCCAACAGATTGAACTTGAGCCATAGCGCACTCGAGAATTCCGGCGACGCGGCCGCCTGGGCCGCAACTGAGGCGACAACCTCCGTCGGGTGGCGCACCGCCACCACTGTCGCCACATCGTATCCGGCCAGCCGAGTTGCCTCAAACCACATGTCGGACAGTAGATTTATCCTCGGATCCTTGATGATCAGCAGTGGCGCCGGCGGCAACGATGTCAGATATGCGCGGATCTCAGCGATACAGGCAGCCTTCTCACCGGCATCGAACGCGCCCTCTTCTTGGAGACGCAAGGTCGTGTCGAATCTGGAGCTGCCGTTCCGGTGCAGAATTCTCTCGTTGAGGATGATGGCTTTGCGGGGCTCCCAGTAGCCCCGGGGGTTGGCCTGGTTCGCACCCGCGAGCGCGGGTGGCAGAGCGCCGCCGCACAGCGACAGCGCCCGGGTGATCGCCGATGTCCCGGACCGCGCCATACCCATCACAAACAGAGCCACCGGGCGGGGCGGCGCAGGAGTGTCGTGCCGCATCATGAAATCCTCCAGCGGTAGACCGCCCGGTCCTGCCGGGGCATCCGATCAGAACGAATTCGAGGCGTAATTGACTGTCGCACATTGAATCATGCGTCCGCAGCACATGTGACGACATCGAGCGGCTTTCCGCAATGTGGTTACGGCGGTAGTACGGACGGGCGACTCGCGACCACCACCGTGGGCCCCAGCCCCCGGCGGGTCCGGAATTCGACGGCGATGGCCGGATCGGCATGATGGGCCAGCGCGCGCAGCGCCGACGGACTGTAGGCGCGCAGGGAACTGATAAAACCATCGTGCTGCAACGGCGAGATCCTCACGAGTGGCAGCACTACCGCCAACAACGCCATGTGAAGAGCCACCGGCGGCCTGGGCAAGTCGACGATCAAGAACTTCTTCGCCGCGCGCGTCGCCGATGCGAACACCCGAGCAGCAAGATCAGGTGAAAGATGATGCAGCGACAAGGCAAACACCGCGAGATCGTATTGCTCATCCACGGCATCGATTGCGGTGGCGTCCATTTCCCTCACCGTTGCGCGCGGGTGGCTGCCGAGATCACTGGCGGCGGCCGCCGCCACGAACGTGGGATCGATGTCGGTGATCGTCACCTGGACGCTGGGATGCATTTCCAGTAGCTTGCGGGACAACCCTCCAAGGCCTGCACCAAGTTCAAGGATCTTCGGCGAGCGCACACCAGCGACCTCGCGTAGGGCCATGCGGGCGCATTTCTCGTGCACACCGATCCACCGTCTCCGCCCAGCGCGATCAAGCGCGGCCATGACCTTGTGCTTGAGATCGTCGACGTCGTCACGGTCCAGGTATTCCAGGCGGCCGGTCTGCAATCGTCTGTCCAACCAGGAAGCGTCCGGACCACCCCGAGGCATATTCGAGATATCGAAAGCTCTGTTCTCCACGTAGAACATCATGGATCACGACGACGCTGCTCGACATGCCAGTCGCGAAATCAAATGTGCTGCGGGGCATGAAAACTGCAATAATGGTCCAGTTACTCCGCCATACACCGTGACGGAAGATCTGGGTCCGCTCGTCTATCAGATCCGTTGGCAGCCCACGAGACAGATTTCGCCACGCCTTGTCCGCGAAGCGGCTAGGCTCCCGACCTATTCGGTTGATTGAGCGCGGCTGGGCGGCTGGCAGTATGCATGTGCAAACTGGGCCACGCGTATCCCCAAATCCATTGCCGCCCAGAGTACGAAACCGCAGACGCACGGCCGGAAACGAAGGAGTTTGACTGGTGCCTGGGCAGATACGTCGGCTACGAGAGTCCCTGAGCCGACGCCGGGCAGCCAAAGGTGCTGCACGGCCGGATAATCGCCTCGCATTGGCGGACGAGGCATTGCTGGCCGAGCATCACGCCGCCGACATGAACGTGATCATCCAAGTCACGTGGCTGTACGGGCACACTGTCGATCTCGAAGCTCTACGCCGCTTTCATCACAATCTCGGCCAGGGTTTGTTGGGTCGGCGCATCGAGCGTCCAGCACTGCCGATCGCCCGGCATCGTTGGGTGGCGGACCCCGGTTCGTCGGACATCGACGTCGCTCAACACGCCCGTCCGCGCGCCGAGTTCAGCGACTGGGTTGATGAACGTTCACAGTTGCGCATCGACCCTCAGTCGGGACCCGGCTGGCACATCGGCGTCCTTCCCCTTGCGGACGGTACGACCGCGATCAGCCTGGTCCTCTCGCATAATCTCATCGACGGCCTCGGACTAGCCCTCGTCATAGTCGAAGCAGCCCTGGGCAAAACACGCGACCTGGGCTATCCGGCGCCGATGTCTCGCACTCGACTGCGCGCGGTGGGCCAGGATGCACGACAGACAGCGCGGGATGTGCCCCAGGCCGCGCGCGCTCTCGTGGCGGCGGGAAAGCTGGCCCGAAAACAGGCGCGCAACAGGAGAGGAACCGGGCATTCGACTGCGCCGCTGCCAATCCACGAGGTCGTCACCGACGACCTCGTCCTGGTACCGGCCATCACGATCTACGTCGATTTGAACGCCTGGGATGCGCGTGCGGAAGCGCTCGCCGGCGCAAGCCACACCCTCGCCGCGGCCTTCGCCGCTCGTTTTGGAGAGCGCATCGGGCGTCGACATGCCGACAACGGCACCGTCACTCTGCAGATCCCCATCAGCGAGCGCACCGAGGACGACACGCGCGCCATGGCACTGTCCTACGCACGCGTCAGCATCGACCCCACCTCGCTCACCACGGACCTGCGCGACGTTCGGTCCGCGATCAAGCAGACACTCACGGCGATGAAGGAGGCATCGGACGAATCGAAGCAGCTCCTATGGCTGCCCTCGTTCACACCGAAGCGGGCGCTGAGACGGATGGTGGCCAGAATGCCCGCCGACCCCGACCAGTCGGTGTTCTGTTCCTATCTAGGCGATCTCAGCTCGATGATCGGGTACCCCGCCGGGACACTCGCCGACTTCCAGAACGCACGTGCGACCGGACAACGCGAGAGGCGTCAGCTCCTTGAGCGAACCGGCGGTCGAATGTTCATCCTTTCAGGGCGTCTCAACGGCAGGATCTTCATCAGCGTCGGCGCCTACCAACCGGGTGGGAAGAACACCAAGGAGGCCCTGCACGAACTGGCCGAGCTCACGCTGGCCGATTTCGATCTGACCGGCGAGATTCACTGACGCGTCACGTATCCACGCAGTTACGTCAAAGAAGCTGGCGCTCAACCGACGTCAGAAGTTGTGACATGTCCGGTAGGCCTGCTCCATTACTCCGAGATACGGCTGAAAGGCCGGAGCATTCGCCACATCTTGGGCCGTCTGTGCCCGCTTGTCCGGACCGGCCGCAAGGAATTCACGCAGGCCACGCTGCAGTATCGGCGACTGGGAGAATGCCTTACCGAATTGCGGGTCCTGGGCATTGAGCGCCGCTACCACCTGCGGATAGCTGCACGTGGTGTTGATGGCGGAGTCCAGATCGGGGTCCGCGGAAGCGATCCCGGCGGCGCTGGCCAACGACAAGGCCAATGCCCCCAACCCGACCGACAGCTGAGTCAACGATGGACGAAACATCTATATACTTCCTTTCCTATCAACATTTTTCGTATCATTCCGACCCCTGACGGGCCAGGTCCAGTCCCACCCGAAGTCAGGCATCTTGCATGACCAACGGCCGAGGTCCCGCAGAGTCTCGTTGCACTCTGGCGGGGCGTTGGAGTACCCGCTGCGGCCACCAGAACCACCGCCCCAACAACGCGGCGATCGCCGGCGTCATGAACGCGCGCACCACCAACGTGTCGAACAGCAGACCGATCCCGATCGTGGAGCCGACCTGCCCGATCACGCGCAGATCGCTGACCACCATGGACAACATGGTGAAAGCGAACACCAAACCCGCCGAGGTCACCACCTTGCCGGTCCCGCCCATGGCCCGAATGATCCCGGTATTGATTCCCGCGCCCAATTCTTCTTTCATCCGCGACAC
Organism: Mycobacteroides salmoniphilum; assembly: GCF_004924335.1. Lineage (NCBI taxonomy): Bacteria > Bacillati > Actinomycetota > Actinomycetes > Mycobacteriales > Mycobacteriaceae > Mycobacteroides > Mycobacteroides salmoniphilum. The sequence goes on from NZ_CP024633.1 coordinate 4,614,027, forward strand.
CAACAACAGGTTGTAGTCAGAACCCACCGCCAACAAGATGATCACCGACATCGCCAGCACCAGCCAGTGCAATTCAACACCGAGAATGTTCTGCCAGATGAGCACCGAGAGACCGAACGCCGCACCCAGCGAAAGTGCCACTGTGCCAACGATAACCAGCGCAGCCACAAAGCTTCGCGTCATGACCAGCATGATGCCGAATATCAGGCAGAGCGCCGCGACACCGGCAATCAACAGATCGTATGCGGACCCGTCACGCAGGTCTTTGAATGTCGCGGCGGTGCCGGCGAGATGGATCTGAGCGTTTTCCAGCGGCGTCACCTTGAGCGCCTCTTCCGCCGCCGTCCGCACCGCGTCCACCCGCGACAGACCCTCCGGTGTCCCCGGATCACCGCGGTACGTCAGGATCAGCCGAACAGCCTTCCCGTTCGGCGAAAAGAACAGGGACATAGCGCGTTTGAAGTCTTCGTTCTCGAAGACCTCCGGCGGCAAGTAGAACGAGTCGTCGTTCTGGGCACCATCGTAGATCTTTCCCATCGCGGTCGCGTTCGCTGCCGTTTGGTCGATGAGGGAAAAGATCCCCGACATGGTGCTGTGCATTGTCAGCATCATGGCGCGCATTGACTTCATGGTCGCGATCATCGGCGGGAAGAGCGCGATCAAATCCCGCTGATAGCCATTCATCTGCTCCACGCGTTCGAGGATCTGGTGCGTCCGAAGACTGAGCTGGTCAGTTCCGTCGAGCGCCTGAAACACTGATCTGATCGCGAAGCAGATCGGAATGGTCTCGCAGTGCTTCTCCCAGTACAGATAGTTGCGGAGGGGCTTAAAGAAGTCATCGAAGTTGGCGATGTAATCCCGCAGCCGATCGACGGTCGCCGTCAGCTCCCTGTTCATGAGGACCGTCTCGTTGGTGATGTCCGAGATGCTGCTCATCAGCTCGTAGGTGTGCTGCATTTGGTTGATCATCTTCGTGGTGTCATCGGCCTGTTTCAGCATGTCGTCCACGCGTTCTTTTCCAAACGGCAGGATCTGCAGCATGCCTGCGCTTTGCAGGCTGATTTGAAACGGTATGGAAGTGTGCTCGATCGGGCTTCCCTCTGGCCGAGTAATGCTCTGCACCATCGAAATACCCGGAACGGCATAGAGACCCTTGGCCAGTTTGTGGAGAACCACGAAATCTGCCGGATTACGCATATCGTGGTCTGCCTCAAGAATCAAGACATCGGGGGTCATTCGCGACTCGGGAAAGTGCCGTTCTGCGGCCGCATATCCCACGTTCGCGGGGATGTCCCGGGGCACATACAGCCTGTCGTCATAGCTCGTCTGATACCCCGGAAGTGCGAGCAGTCCAATGAGTCCGACCGCACACGCCCCGGCAAGGATCGGTCCGGGCCACCGAACGATAGCCGTACCAACCCACCGCCATCGGCGCACCATCATCTTTCGTTTGGGCTCGAATAGCCCGAAACGACTGCCTAGACCGATGACGGCCGGGACGAGTGTGACAGCCACCGCGACCGCGACGGCCATACCCACCGCAGCGGGAATGCCCATGGTTTGGAAGTAGGGCAGCCGAGTGAAGCTGAGGCAGAAGATCGCCCCCGCAATCGTCAATCCGGAGGCCACGACCACCTTCGCGACACTGCTGTAGGTGGTGTAGAAGGCCGTCTCCCGGTCTTCGCCGGACTGTCGGGCTTCTTGATAGCGCCCGGTGAAGAATATGCCGTAGTCCGTTCCCACCGCGATACCGAGCGACACCAAGAGATTGACCGAGAACGTCGAAAGTCCGATAACCCCATGGTCTCCCAGCAGGGCAACGATACCTCGAGCGGCCTGTACCTGTATTCCCACCATGACCAACAGCAGAATGACGGTGACCATCGAGCGGTATACAAAGAGCAGCATGGTGAGGATCACCACGAGCGTCACCACCGTGATTTTGACGATGGACGTGTTCCCGGCGTGGTTCATATCCGTCAGCAATGGCGCGGGGCCCGTGACATAGGCCTGAACCCCCGACGGGGGTGACGACCGTTCCACGATGCCCCGGACTGCCTCCACGGACTTGTTCGCCAGGGCCTGGCCTTGGTTACCCGCTAGGTTCACCTGGACGTAGACGCTCTTACCGTCAGCGCTCTGCACACCCGTCGCGGTAAGTGGGTCACCCCAGTAGTCCTGGACGTGCTGTACATGGGCGGTGTCGGCCCTCAACTGCCGAATCAAGTTGTCGTAGTAGCCGTGTGCGTCATCACCGAGCGGCTGCTGCCCCTCCAACACGACCATCGCCACGCTGTCGGAATTCGATTCTCCGAAGACCTGCCCCATGCGCTGCATCGCCAGGAATGACGGCGCGGCTTGGGGAACCAGGGACACCGAGCTTTCCCGCCCGACTTGTTCCAGTGACGGAACCGCAAAGGTCACGACGGCGATGACCGCCAGCCAGCCAAGGATGATCGGCACCGACAGCCGACGGATCAGCCGGGCCACCAGCGGTGGCCGGTTGACCATCCGGTGAATACTCATGCGGTCGTCGCCAGGCAGTAGACAGAGGCATCCATCGCGGTTAGCGCTCTTCCTTCTGGAGCAGGAAGCTCACCAACGGGCGCGAGCCGGGCGCGTGGCGTCGTGTTCTGGCGGGGCGTTGGAGTACCCGCTGCGGCCACCAGAACCACCGCCCCAACAACGCGGCGATCGCCGGCGTCATGAACGCGCGCACCACCAACGTGTCGAACAACAGACCGATCGCGATCGTCGAACCCAGTTGGCCGATGGTGACAAGATCGCTGACCACCATGGACAACATGGTGAAAGCGAACACCAAACCCGCCGAGGTCACCACCTTGCCGGTCCCGCCCATGGCCCGAATGATCCCGGTATTGATTCCCGCGCCCAGTTCTTCTTTCATCCGCGACACCAACAACAGGTTGTAGTCAGAACCCACCGCCAACAAGATGATCACCGACATCGCCAGCACCACCCAGTTCAAGGGAATGCCAAGAATGCTCTGCCAGATGAGCACCGAGAGACCGAACGCCGCACCCAGCGAAAGTGCCACTGTGCCAACGATAACCAGCGCAGCCACAAAACTTCGCGTCATGACCAGCATGATGCCGAATATCAGACAGAGCGCCGCGGTGGCCGCGATCAACAGGTCGTACTTCGAACCGTCGACAACATCTTTGACCGACGCTGCGGTGCCTGTCATATAGATCTTGGCATTCCGCAGCGGTGTGCCCTTGAGTGCCTCGGCAGCCGCTGTCTCTATCGGCTCAACCAACGACATGCCCTCGCGGGTCGCGGGATCGCCCCTCTGCGATATCAGCATCCGGGCCGCCTTCCCGTCCGAGGACAGGAAGATATCCATGACGCGTTTGAAGTCCTCGTTCTCGAAAACCTCCGGGGGGAGATAGAACGAGTCGTCGTTCTGGGCAGCATCGAAAGCCTTACCCATCGCGGTCGAGTTATTGGTCGACTGCTCCATCTGATCGAAAATCCCGGACATGGTGCTGTGCATGGACAACATCATTTTCCGTGTGGATTCCATCGTCTCGATCATCACGGGAAACTGTTGTGCCATTTGCGGAAGGAGCTCGTCCAGCCGATCCAGATTGGCCACCAGGTCACCGAGCTTGTCGGAGACCTCGTCGACTCCGTCGAGCGTGTCGAAGACGGAACGGATGGCCTGACAGACCGGAATGTCGTAGCAGTGCTTTTCCCAGTAGAGGTAATTCCGGATCGGCCTGATGAAGTCATCGAAATCCATCACATGATCGCGCAGCTCATTCATGATCGTCTCGAGCTCATGCGTTGTTCCGACCATGTCGTGGGTCGTACCCACCATCTGCTCAGTCAACGCTTGCATCCGCTTCATGATGCCGATCGTCTTGAGCATGTCGTCGGCTTGAACCAACAGATCGTCCATGCGGTTCTTCTGAAACGGCATGAGATGCGATTGACTCGCGCTGCTCATACTGAGCATGAACGGAATGGTGGTGTGTTTCAAAGGCTCACCGCCGGGTCGCGTTACCGCCTGAACCCTCGAAACACCGGGCACCGCTTGGACACCGCGCGCCAGCTTGTTGAGCACCAGGAAGTCGACCGGATTGCGCATGTCGTGATCGGCTTCAATCAACAGAACATCCGGGGCCATCATCAACGACTGAGGGAAATGTCTTGCGGCGGCGGCATAGCCGACATTGGCGGGAATATCGTGCGGGATGTACTTCTGGTCGTTGTAGCTGGGCTGGTACACGGGCAACGTCAACAGCCCGATGAGTGCCACCGCGCACGTCGCGGCGAGAATCGGTGCCGGCCAACGCACGATCGCCGTACCTATCTGTCGCCATCGACGGACCGTGACCTTTCGCTTGGGCTCAAACAGCCCAAAACGGCTGCCCACGGCAATCACCGCGGGAACGAGTGTGATTGCCACCGCGACGGCCACGACCATGCCCACGGCGGTGGCGACTCCGAGTGTTTGATAGACGGGGAGCCGGGTGAAGTGCAGACAGAGAACCGCGCCGGCAATCGTCAAACCCGAACCCAACACCACCTTGGCCACGCTGCGGAACGTGGTGTAAAACGCCGTCTCCGGATCCTCCCCGGCCTGCCGTGCCTCCTGGTATCGCCCGGTGAAGAATATGCCGTAGTCCGTTCCAGCCGCGATGGCAAGTGCCACCAGCAAATTGACAACGAACGTGGTGATACCGATAAGCCCCAGGTTGCCGAGAAACGCCACGAACCCGCGGGCCACCGTCAACTCTATTCCGACGACAATCAGCATGAGAATGACGGAAATGATCGATCGGTAGACCAAGAGCAGCATGGTGAAGATCACCGCGAGGCTTAGCCCCGTGACCAGGAGGACCGTCCTGTTGCCGGCAGGGCCCAGGTCCGCGGCGAACGCGGCCGGTCCGGTCACATAGGCCTTGACTCCGGGCGGCGCTGGTGTCCTGTCCACAATGCCCCGGACGGCCTCGACGGATTGATTCGCCGAAGCCCCCTCACGGGGATCCGTCAGGGCCACTTGTACATACGTAGCCTTACCGTCGAGACTTTGCGCAGCAGCCTGTGTCATTTGATCGCCCCAGAAATCCTGCACATGCTGCACATGGGCTGTATCGGATTTCAATTGGCGAATCAACTCGTCGTAGTAGCGGTGCGTGTCATCACCGAGGGGTTGCTGCCCCTCCACAACGATCATCGCCACCACGCTGGAATTCGATTCGTCGAACAGCTGGCCCATTCGTTGCGTTGCCTGAAATGACGGTGCCGCATCTGGATTCATCGCCACCGCATGTTCCTTCTCGACCTGCTCAAGTGAGGGAACGCTCATGCTCAAGACGACGGCTATCGCCAACCAACCAAGGATGATCGGAACTGACAGACGGCGGATCAACCGTGCCAGTAATGGTGGACGGTGACCCACCGGCAACGGCTCTGTCGGAGGGTCGTTGAGAATGCTCATGCGGCCTTCAACATGCAGAAGGTCAATGCGCTGACGCCGTATCGAATCTTCTCGTCCTTGACCTTGTCGCCCACGAGGATGCGGCATCCAATGCTGTCGGTGTCACCCTGTGCGGTGAGGTTTCCCATGGCCGTCGCTTCGGTGATCGGGAACTCCACCGACCAGGGCAGCGCGGCCTGTTTGATCACCTGTGGCTCGGCATCCGCATCGAAGTAACTGATGGTCGCCACCGTGCCCGGAGGCCCGAACACCTCGTAGATCAGGTACTTGGGGTCGTGCGGCCGCTTCTCTTCCCGTTCGGCACTGGCATACGCGGGACGACGCTCGTTACCGAAGACGCCGTGCAACCGCGACACGGTGAATCCACCCGCGACTGCCACCACCACAAGCACCAACGGAATCCACACACGCTTCAAGATCGTGAAAATCTCGAGTCCCTCCGACTGTCTTCCGCGCCCGGCAGCATGTCAGCTGCACGAACATGTCTCTTCAGATCGGATGTGAACACAACGGATAACCGAACTTCGAATGCAGCGGCACCCAGGCTCGGTCGTGTGCGAAACACTGCCAACGTGCGGCACGCCTCGTCGCGCGCGACCCGATGCCGACGAGTAAATCATGTCGGCACGCCACGAACGACACAATCCGCAATCTCGGTCTGGACACGTCTAATACCTTGTTGTCCACCAAATTTGGGAATGGACTGCTCGTCCAGAAATCCGTTCTCGAGCCGTTCGGCGGCGGCGCCGGCCTGGCGAGCGCGCAGATGTGGGGCCTTGCCGTAATCACATCCCACACGAACGCGTACGCGAAACAACGTGTGAGAGCAGGCAGTACAACAACGGATCACCAAATAAGCATCAGCGCAAATATTTTCGGACTGCTACCCGTCAGCGTCCACGGATTCAGGATCCATCGTCGGCTGAATCCACCGGAATCCGGACTCGCCGCGCTCCATGAACCGACGCTCATAGGTGCCCTCGATCCTCTTGCCATCCACCACACCGGTGAGGACCAGCCGATCCGGGCTGGGCTGTTGCGCGTGAAGTGTCTGTTGCGGCGGACCGGACTCGCGCTTGCGCAACTCCAGCCGGTCACCGTTGACCGCTAATAGCCACGCAGCGGTACGTCCGTCAGCAGTCTGGGAAACAAACTTCATCACGCTGAACTCCGCTACGGTGTCGCGATGGGAAATCGCCACGTTGGGCCATGGTGCGGGGGCAGTCTGGTTCAGCGTTGCCCCGCGCCCGTCGATGGTGAATGACGTTGCATGCCATATACCGTCGAGGCTCGAGGTGGGTGTCTTGTATGTCGAGTACACCGCTAGTGACTGCAGCACGATAAGTGCCATCAGGACCGAAGACACCCCGAATTTCAGCGCGATGCCCGTCCTGAGCAGCCATCGCCGGTCCGAGCCGAGCGCCGGCCACAGCCGCACCGGCTGGGTGGCGCTGCGGTTGAAGACCACCCGCACAAGGTTTGGCCACAATGGCGCGGTGACGGCGACCGCGATCAAGAACAGCTCTCCCGAGACCTGTTTGACCGGCACGTCATACGTCATGTTGAGTAGGAACACCTGCCCCATGGCGAACACCGACCCCAAGGCGCCCAAGACCCACGTGCGGTTCCACAGCAGCAGCAGCCCGGATACCAGCTCCACGATCCCGGTGGCTATCGAGTACGGCTCCGAAGCGCCCATGAAGCCCCACAGCGTGTTGAACAGGCTTGTGTCGCCAGCCAATTGCAGCTGCCGATCGGGAAGGGCCATAAACCCCATCTGCGTGGGAATCGCCTTCGCGATCCCGTACGTAATCATCGACATCGCCAGACCGAACCGTGCGAAAACCCATAGTGAGGTGGCCAGGCGCCGGTAGTTCGGCCGTTGGCGGTCCAACGCCGTCCACACGGCGGTGATCACCAGCGCGATCACCATCCACCCCAGGTGGTAGCACCACGACCACAACAAGTCGCCTCCGGAAGACACCGTGAGTTCGATACCGCGTCCACGGATGAGGAAACTTCCTATCTGGGCCGTGAGCCACAACACCGGCTCACACAGGTTGTAAAGCCCGAGGTTGTCGTACACCGAGAGCAGAAGAATCCCGCCGCCAATGGTGAACAGCAGACGGAATCCGATCTTCTGCAACGGAGTCCACCGCGCCGGGGCATCAGCTCCATCGTCTTCGGCGTTGCCGGAATGCCCGGGTGCAACGGTCATCATGCCGCGAGCCTAGCCGTCCCGCAGGTGTCTGCGCCTCCGGGAAAACCCTGAGTCACATCCTGATTCGAAGAGCGTTAATCCCCTAACGCACCGCGCATCCAGCGCAGAACACTGGGCATCGCCCATCCGGCCGCGATCAGATGCTCACCGGGCACGGGCAGGTAGTCCACCGTCGCCCCCTTGGACCGCCAGCTCTCGATAAGCGCGGTCACGCCTTGCTCGGGAACGAACTGATCACCGATGAACCGGTCCCGCGATCCGTGGTACAGCAGGGTCGGCATGGTCGGTGCCGTAGCACCCGGCTTGTTGGCGGCAATCACATCCTGTGCAATCTCGGACTCGAAAGGCGCTGGAATGGCCGCCAATACATTGAGATCGATACGCGCAATCCCGGCCGCCGCCAACGGCGGCTGCGGCAAGTCTTTGATCAAGGTCGTCATGTAGAGGGCAAAATCGCCAAAGAGCTCCACCATGTTCGGGTACTCCCGTGCCTGCCCGATCGTGGCCGCCGCGAATAGACCAGACCCCAAGGCGCCGTTCATGCTGCGATATAGCAGGGCGTAATCCGTCGGTGTGCCACCCGCGACCGCACCACTGAACCTCAGTTCCGGCGCGTAAGCCGGCTGCTCCTGCGCGGCCCATACCGTCGCGATGGCTCCGCCGCTGTACCCATCCATGACCATCGGGGACTCGACGAGATCCGGACATGCTCTGTGCATTCCGCGTACCGAATCCAACACCGCATGTGCGGCCATGATGCCCGCCGAGTACGCCATCCGCGGACCCTCGTGATCGGGTATCAGCACCGCATAGTTTCGCGCCAGGAGGAGTGGCGCCAGCGGCGGCACATCGACGAACAGGCCACGCTCGATCCGGTACGAGGGTGCCGCCTTAAGCCCCAGGGAGTTGATCGGCTGGTTGCGTACCACCACCGGCCGGGCACCCGCGCCACGCCATGGGCGGTTCGGCTCGATCAGTGTCGCGGTCACGGGTACGGCATTTCCCGCGGTATCGGTGGAGCGGACCATGAACCGTTGAATAGTGGCGCCAGGCACGGGAATACGTGGCAGCACACGGTGCGTGCGGACGATATCTCCGTTGGCACGGTCGCTGAGGTCACCCGGGTCGGCATAGAAGCTGGGCCCCAGGATGGGTGTCGGCAAGATGGCTGCATAACGATCAGCGCGCTGTTCATCGGTCAACCTGCGCGCAGCCCAACTGTTGAGCTGTCGCACTACCGAGTGGCTGCGCAGCGCCAGGGACGAGCCCGCGATCCCGGCCACCGCCATACCCACGCCCGCCAGTGCGGTTCCACCGAGAACGGCCACGGGGCTCTTGGCCATGATTTCCTCCTGTGTTCATCACAGCGTAGATCCCTGACGTGACAAGGTTAGCCGCGGCCATCGAGAAGTCCTGCGACTACTCGAATCACACTGCGCTTCAATGAATCCTCGTCTGTCACCCCGCGCACGGCGTAGGACAGGGCCACCCCGTCGAGACACGCGATCAGATCGGCCGTGCGTTCGACGGCATCGGGAATCCTGAGAGCAGTCAGCCGTTACTCAAGGAGCACCGGGAGGTGATCGGTGGCCGCAACGAGAATGCCCCGCATCTCGGGGCGGTGGCCGACTCTGATCGTGCCCGTTACCGGCTACTGCCCGGAAGACCTCGGCAGAGCCGGTAACCAGCACCGGCTAGATCAGGCCCAGCAGACTGATATCGGCGGCGTACTTGAGGATCAGGTCCTTGGTGACATGCGGGATCTCGCCCGGTGTCTGGCCCAGGCCGCCGACCTTGGCTTCCCGTACGGCTCCACTGAATTCAGCTGTCGGGAGCGCACTTCCGTCGATCGCAAGCTGCGGCTTCTGATACATCTTGAGCAGCGGCAGCACAGACTGCTGGCGCTGCTGCTCGGGCAGCCCCTTGAGAGCTGTTTCGAATCGGGCGAGCCATTGGCCGTAATCGTCGATCCGAGCGATCTTGTACCCGGCCTCGATGAGCCAATCCACGAACGTGTCCATCGAGACACCGTCGTGATGGGGATTGAACACATCGAAGCTGCGGTAGTCATCTGTCACATTCACACCGCCGATCGCGGTGATGGATGCGGCAGTGAAATCGCCTGGGACACCGTCGTAGTGCGCCCGCTGACGGTTGCCGTCGACATCCAGTTCGTAGAAACTGGCCGGCGCGACGCCGGTGAGCAACAGGCTCTGGATGGTACGAGTGAACACGTCGGTGACGTTCAGCTGACCGTGGTATTGGCTGTGCGCGAGGATCATGTCGGAACGGAAGACCCGCACCGGCAGCCCGACCAAGTCGTGGGCCTCCCGCAGCAGAACCTCGCCCGCCCACTTCGAGTTCCCATAACCGTTGGCGTAGCCGTCGTTGATCTGACGCTCTGCCGACATCACACGAACATCGGAATCTTCCTCGAACTGGGTCACCGGGATCTGATCGGCGATACCGACCGTCGACAAATAGGTGACCGGCTTGAGCCGCTGGGAGATCGCCAGTTTGATGATCTCGGCGGTACCCGCCACATTGGGGCCGAACAACTGGCTGTACGGCAGCACGTGGTTCACCAACGCCCCCGAGTGGGCGATCAGATCCACATCACTGGCCAATTTCTGCCAAACATCTTGGGAAACGCCAAGATCCTGGTCACCGAAATCACCGGCGATCACTTCGAGCCCCTGTTCCGCAAGCTGACGGTAGTGGGCCGACAGCGTGGGGTCTCCCGATTCGTACACGGCGTCCAGCCGTGCACGGGCGGCCGCAGCATCGGAGCCGCGGATAAGTGCGTACACCTTTCCGCCATGGGGTGCCAGCCGCTCGAGCCAATCCAGCACCAGCCAGCGTCCGAGCCAGCCGTTACCACCGGTCACCAATACGGTCTTGACGTCCGTGGTCGGTGGCTGAATATCCTTGGCCGCCTTCAGTAATGATTCATCGATGAACTTGTCAAGGGTGAGCTCGGCGGCATGGATAACCGTCGCTCCCCTACCGTGGACCGACGCAAACGTCGGCTGCGTCGCGGCGCCGCTCCGCTGCGCCTCAATGTGCCGGGCGATCGCGGCAAGATCGTTGGCGACGCTGTTGATGACACCAACCGGAACGTCCACCTCGAAGATGTCGCGCAGCAGCTCGGAGTACGACAACGCCGAGAGCGAGTCACCGCCGAGGTCGATGAACCGCACATCGGGCGCCAGGTCGGAGGACGATGCCCCCAGCAGTGCCGCCGCGGCGTCGGTCACCGTATCCAGGACCGGACGGCTGTCCGCCTCCCGCGCGAGCTCACGCAACCGCTCGTTCTGGCTTTCGGCCAATTCTGTGTACAGCGTCTCCAGCCGTTCGCCGTAGTGCTCCTTCAGCTTCGGACGCAGCAGCTTGCGCGCATCCGACAGCAAGCCGGATTCGACGGTGAACGGCACCGTCTCGACGATGAAGTCCCGGGGGATTTCGTAGGACTGCAGCTCCGCGCCCTTGGCTACCTGCTGCAGAGAGTCCTGGATCAACGGTTTGAGCGCGTCCGGCGAATCCGCGTACCGTTCAAGAGCTTCCGGCGTGGGTACGACGACCGCCAGCAGGAAGGAACGCTCGCTGTTGCCGTACACGAAGATCTGCCGAACCAGCGGGCTGCCGGTGTACGCGGCCTCCAGCTTGGACACCGCGACAAACTCACCCTGGGCGAGCTTGAGCACGTTCTTGACGCGGTCGAGGTACTTGAGGTGGTCTGGCCCCAACTCCGCGACCACGTCGCCGGTCAGGTAATAGCCGTCCTCGTCAAAGACGTCGGCAGTGGTTTCTGGGCGCTTGTAGTAGCCGGGGAACATGGTCTCCGACTTGATGCGCAGCTCGCCCCGCGGATGCGGGGAATCCGTTGTGAAATAACCGAGTTCGGGAACATCTACCAACTTGTATTCGGTGACGGGGGGACGCTGCAACACACCGTCACGCCATACTGCGCCGGCCTCGGTGGAACCGTAGCCGTCAAGCATCGCTACCTGCAGCAGCGATTCCATGAAGTCGTTCATCTCGGGAGACAGTGGCGCAGAACCAGATCCGGCACTGAGTACGCGCCCACCGAAATCCTCTTCGCGGATGCGGACCTTGATCTGCTCGGCGATGTCCGCATTACTTTCGCCGGGGGCAAGCGAACGATCCAACTCGGCCTGGTAACGCTGGAAAACCATCTCCACCACGCGCGGCACGAACAGCACTTCGGTGGGACGGATGAGCGCGATGTCCTCGAAGAATGTCGACAGGTCACTGGACGCGATGTAATACGCCGTGCCACCCCCGGAGAGCGTGCCCATCAGGGTGAGGCGGCCCGCCAGGTGGCTCATCGGCATGAAGTTGACGCCTACACCCGGAATTACCGTGCTGCTGAGCCACTTCTTCTGCCACAGGTTGGCCACCAGCCATTGCGGGTACATCGCGCCCTTGGGGGTGCCGGTGCTGCCGGAGGTATAGATGAGCAGACGCAGTGCGTCGGGATCCTCGCTGGGCTGTGGTGCCGCAGGCAGCTCACGCCCGCGCGCGATCGCGTCGCCGAGCGGATCGATAGTGATCGTCCGGCCGGCGTCCTCGAGTCGGGCGCGTACGGCATGGAGCGCCTCGCGATGACCGTCCACCTCCGGGTGGTAGTCGAAGACCGACAACAGGCGCACAGACGGCGCCGCCAGTAGCGACTCCACCGCCGCGTCGAGGTACTCGATGCTGGCGGCGAAGACAGTGGGTTGGGTTTCTTCAAGGATCGCGTTGCGCTGCTGCACCGATGCACCGGTCTGCAAGGGCACCGACACGGTCCCGAGGCGAAGCCCCGCGACATCCAGCGAGGCGAAGTCCGTGCTGGTGAAACCGAGCTGGGCGACGAAGTCGCCATCACGGATTCCCTGGTCGTACCAGGCGGCGGCGATGGCCTCGGCCCGGTTCCAGAGTTCGCGATAGGAGGTGGTGACGTACTCGGGCTTCAGCGCGAGGCTTGTCACGCCGTTGTCGTCGGTCACCAGGTCAGCGGCGCGGTGACCGAGGGCCGGGCGATCTCCGTAGCCCTCCAGCAGTCGCCGGATCACCTCGACCAGCGGCAGACCAGGTTCGTTGACCGCGTCGGTCACTGCGTCGTCGGGGAGGAGCCCCTGCAGCTGCAGGTCGTTGGACACGACCTGCGCGACGCGTCGTTCGAGTTCTTGCTGTTCCGCGAGATCAGGCGTCGTCGTGGCGGCAGGTGTCGAGATCGTTTCAGTCATGCCTAGATACCTCGGAGATCGGCGTTAAGTAAGGGGGAGGGCTACATTGCCCACCTGATAAAAGTACATACCTAAGCTAACTATTCCCTGTGAGCCCCTGCTCTTCACCTCCCGGAGAACCGGCATTCGCGCTGGTCTGGCCGGGCATGCCGGGATCAGGTGTCATCACGAGGTGAGGAGCGTCACTATCGCAGCGCCCGCGGTGCGTGTTCTCGAGCGGCCGCCAACAGCTCCTGCCGCGAGGGATTCACCAAGGGATGACCCGCGACGTTGACGGTCGGCACCGTCTCGTTGCCGTCGGCGACCGACCGGACGTAGGCCGCCGCGTCGGGAGATTTCCAGATGTTGACCTCGGTGTAGCGCAGTCGACTGAAGCGCAGCTGCGTCCGAAGCTTGATGCAGAAAGGGCAACCCGGCCGCCAGTACAGGACGACCTCGTCAGAGGCCGGGAGGGGCTTCGTCATGATCCATGTCTACACGGGCTTACCCGCGGTAACGCCAGGCTTGAGTGTGTAGATGCCCTCGATGGCGATGACGACGGCGCAACGGGGGTGTTTCATGCCCCGCTCCTCCGCGAAGGCAACGGCATCATCGAACGCCGGCCCCGAGTCGTGGATGTGGGCAGAACCGACGAACCGGTACCCGTCCAGTGCGTCGCGGTCGATCACCGCGACGGAAACCTTCGATCCGGCAAGGATATTGGCCAGTGTCTGCCCGCCGGTGTTCTCATTGAAGATCAGAGATCGTTCATCGTGCACCCGCAGGGAACGTTTGGGCCCGATGTTGGGGGTCGTGCCGTCGGTCACCGTCGCCAGGACCGCCAGTTGAGAACCGAGCATCCGCTTCATCTCATCGGTAAGCGTGGGCATTATGTACGCGACCTCCTGGAATGCTTGTACTGGAATGAGATTCGGTATGGGTGGCGGCGGCGCGCAGACCCGGGCGATATCGAGCAACCGACTCGTAGCACCGGCCGGAGCCGCACGCATCAGCACCGAGAGCAGATGCAGCAGGCCCTCGGAAACCAGGAGCCGGCACTGACTGGTCCTCAGGATGTGCGCCGCGGAAACCTTGTCACCCGAGGCGATCGCTTGCGCTATCGCAACCGTCTCGAACCACGACGCCTCCAGGCCCTCTTGACCCATCGAGTAGTTTCGGCTCACCAAACTATATTATTCGTTAGTCCTAACTACGTCCAGTGCCCGCTTCCGCGGCGGCACCCGGTTCCTGTCGCGCCTTTCCCGCGGAGTGGTCGCCCCCCACACCCCAAACGATTCGCCCGCCGCGACGGCATACCTACCGCATGGCTCCCGTACCGGGCAGTGCCGACAGATCTGTTTGGCGCGGGCCTCCCGAAGGGTCCGAGCTCTCCCCCGCTCGTGATCCGGTGAGAAGAACAGATCGATCGGCATGCCACGGCAACGCGCCCACTCCAGCCACTTCATGTCGCTACCCGACGATGGTCTGTGCGACCTTGACGCCCACCAGCACCACCGCGACCGCGAGATAGCCGCGAAGGGCAATCATTCCCGCGGTGCGTAGCGGCGACCACGCCGGCCGTTCCAGCGTGCCAAGTGCTGGTGTGCGCCAGGTTTCACGTTCTTGCCGCAGAATCTGCCGCCGTAGCGCACGATCCCGCGGCGAGGATTCCAGGTCCTGCACCTGCTCGGGATCCAACCCACCGAGATCTGCTGCGGTCTCGCGCGCAGCGGCACGCTCGGCCCGCTCCTTCATCGCGAAGATCACCAGCCCGCCGAGCACACCGACAATCGCTCCTGCGACAAAGAACGTCTTGAGCTGTTGGGTGGTGAGATCGGGGAAGAAGGTTGCCGCGGTCAGCGACAACGACAACAGCACGAGCGACCAAACAATCAGTCCGGCAATCACATTCTGCAGAGCGGTGTTGACCCATGGCCCCAGGACCGCCTTGTCGTTGCACAGCAGCACCAGGAATACCGTCGCCGAGGGCAGCAACACACCGGCCAGCGCCTGCACACCCTGCGTGAGGACGCCCAACACCGGGTCCGGGCTGAACGAGACCACCGCGGCGACAGCAAGCAGCACGCCGTACCCCAGGTAGAAGGAGGGCGCCTCGGTCAGCTTCCAGTGCAGCGAGTGACGTTTACCAAAGGTGTCGCCCAGCGCATAGGTGGTCGCCAACCCCACCGCATTGGCGCCAATGAGCGACGCATCCAACAACAGGATCGCGAACAGTGCACCCGCCGTGGGGCTCACGTGCTCGTGGAGCAGCCGCGCGACGGCACCGGCATCGGTGAAATTGCCCACGCCGTCGGTGCCCGCCAGGCCGAACGCCGCGGCCCCCATGATGCAGACCGCACCCACCATCACCACGACGATCCCGACGGCGAGATCGATTCGCTCATAACGGATCCAGCGGGGTGTCAGACGCTTGTCCACGATGTTGGACTGCTGGAAGAACAGCTGCCAGGGAGCCACCGTAGTGCCCACGATCGCAACGATCAGCATCAACAATTCGGCGTTCAGACCACCGGGGAAGGACGGCACCAATCCGGATGCCGTCGTAGTGAGCGACGGATGAACCAGGATCGCCAGGGGAATCATGACCACATTGAGCGCGATGAGCGCGAACAGGAAACGCTCCCAACGCCGGAACGAACCTCCGGCAACCACCGCGAACAGCAGCACTGCGGCCAACGGCACCGAAATCCATCGGGGAAGTCCGAAGTAGCTCAACGCCATTGCCACACCGATAAATTCGGTGACGATAGTCAGCGCATTCACCACGAACAGATCGCCCACGCTAAAGGCACCCCAGAACCGTCCGAATCGGGTGAAGATGAGCCGCGCATGTCCCACCCCGGCAACCGCGCCGAGCCGCACCACCATCTCCTGATTGACGTAGAGCACGGGAATCAGCAGCGCCAGCGTCCACATGAGCGCCATGCCATAGTTCTGACCGGCCTGAGCGTAGGTGGCCACTCCTCCCGCGTCGTTGTCACCGACCATCACGATCAGGCCAGGGCCCAAGACGGCCAACAACATCCGGAATCGCTGCCGCCTGCTGCGCCCCTCGGTGCTCTCGTGCTGCCCGATGGTGCCCAGGGCACCGACGATGTCTCCGACATGCGCGCTGTCCATGACGGCGCCTGCCGGAGCGTGCCCGTCACTGTCGTATCGGCGGGAAACGCCGTTGAAGAATGCCATTGCAGATGCCGCCCTTTCTCAGGGTTCGGTCCACTGCGGACGCTTCCGCGCACACTAAATCGAGCCCGGTGCAATAGGTTTCGCGACGGGTCAGGCGTGAGCGGTGTCGCAGCGGAAGGCTGGGAACACATGTATGTGCTGGCCTAAGCCAGGTTGTCGATCCGGACTCGGATACGGACTATCGCCGGACTGCATGTCGTCCCTCACCTCCTCGCTGCCAGGGCGGCTGTGCCGCAACGCTTCGTGTCAGCGCACGTCAAGCGCGCTCAAACATGAGGAGCAACCACCCGCCAACGGACGGGCAGACCACCTCTCTCGTCAGAGCTTCGGCACTGCACGACGTGATCCCTCAGGGAAGCCACTTCGGATCACCCCTTAGGCCGGGGAGATCTGTCCTAACCCTGGGCGTCTCTCGACGTCGTCGGATCAGTGGCCTGTGTTCGTGCAGGAGCCTCGCCTAGCGAGGTGCTGACGCTCGGTACTGTATGCCCGAGTGGTGCTGCGCGTCAACGCAACCCCAATTCCTGACAGCCTCTTGACAGCACGCGGCGGATCAGCCGACATCCCCGTATTCGTCGAACCAGTATGCGAGCTTGCCACGCCTACTGACCGCGCGGAGGCGCGACTCGGTCAACGCCCGGGTCTTACTCGTGGTGACGATCATCAGTTCGTCGTCCGACTCGATCCGGGTGTCGGGTAGCGGGACGAACGTAGTGCCCTGCCTGATGATCAGGGTGACGACCGCCGGGTCGGGCAACCGTAGTTCGAGGATGGTGACATTGCGTAGCCGAGATGCCGGTTGCACCTTCATGGTCAGCAGTTCAGCATCCAACACATCCAAAGGCGCTGCCTCGACTTGGATTTCACGAGTGGTCTCGCGGGTGATCAGTCCCAGCAGATGCGCGACGGGCCGCAGGCTCGGTCCCTGAATGAGGGTGAAGACCACTACCAAAACGAACACGATGTTGAGCAGGCGGTAACTGTCGGGCACGCCCTCCACGATCGGGAAGGTCGCAAGTACGACGGGGACAGCGCCACGCAGTCCCGCCCAGGACAGAAAGGTCTGCTCGCGCCACGGGATACCGAATCCGAAAAGTGAACCCACCACGGACAGCGGCCGGGCCACCAGCAGCAGCACGAGCCCCACGACGATCGCGGGAACCAGGTCTCCCACCAGCTCGCTGGGATTGACCAGCAAGCCGAGCAGGACGAAGAGGCCTATCTGCGCCAGCCAGCCGAGACCCTCGGCGAACGAGCGGGTGGCAGATCGGTGCGGCAGACCGGAATTGGCCAGTACCACGGCGGCCAGATAGGCGGCGATGAAACCGCTGGCGTGCACGCTGCCGGAAGCCGCGAACGCGACCAGCCCGATACCGAATGTCGCGATCGGGTACAGACCCGAGGCGGGCAGGGCAACACGGCGCAGCGCCATGGCCCCGAGAAAACCTGACACCAGACCAATCGCCGAACCCGCCAGCAGTTCGTAGACGATCTGAATCGCGGCGCTTTTCGGCTCGAACACGAAGGGCACGACGCTGAACATCAGGACGAGAATCACGGCGGGGGCGTCATTGAATCCGGATTCCGCCTCCAGCAGTCCGGCGACCCGGCGCGGCAACGGCAGCACCCGCAGCACCGAGAACACCGCCG
Organism: Mycobacteroides salmoniphilum; assembly: GCF_004924335.1. Lineage (NCBI taxonomy): Bacteria > Bacillati > Actinomycetota > Actinomycetes > Mycobacteriales > Mycobacteriaceae > Mycobacteroides > Mycobacteroides salmoniphilum. Next base: position 4,631,806 of record NZ_CP024633.1, read on the forward strand.
CGGCATCGGTGGAGGACACGATGGCGCCCAACAACAACGCCAGCTGCCAATCCATACGCAACAGAACATGCGCGCCGACCGCGGTCACCACTGTGCTGATGAGGACACCGGCAGTGGCCATCGCACCGGCCGGCGCGAGCACCTTGCGGATATCGGCGAACCGTGTGGTCAAACCGCCCTCGACCAGGATCACGGCAAGCGCCGCGGTGCACACGTTCCGAGCCAACTCGACGTTGTCGAACTCAAGGCCCAGCCCGTCCTCCCCGAGCACCACCCCGACCAAAAGGAAGAACAAAAGGCTCGGGAACCCGATGCGCGTGGCCACCCGGGTACCGACAATGCTCGCGAGCAGCACGAGCCCGCCAATGAGCAAAGCCAGGTACAGCTGGTGCAGGCTCACGTTGTTCCCGTCGGTCGACTCCGATTCATAGGGCACGATAGCGGGGTGGCGGAACGGAAGATGCGAGTCGCGATCGCGGGCGCGGGCAAGGTCGGCCGTTCCGTTGCGCGCGAACTACTCGACTACGGCCACAAGATCCTGCTGATCGAACGCGAGCGCAGTAACTTCGAACCGCAGACAGTGCCCGGGGCGGACTGGCTCAACGCCGACGCGTGCGAGCTGGACACCCTGGAAGAAGCCGGGATCGAGACCTGCGATGTCGTGGTCGCCGCCACCGGTGACGACAAGGCCAATCTCGTCGTGGGCCTGCTGGCCAAGACCGAGTTCGGCGTGCCCAGGGTCGTCGCGCGGATCAACGACATTCGCAACCAGGGGCTGTTCGGCCAGGCCTGGGGTATCGATGTGGCGGTCTCCACACCCGGCGCCATGGTGGCGGGTATCGAGGGCGCGATCGACATCGGTCATCTGGTACGTCTCATGGGGTTGCGCGAGGGAAGTGCGGGTCTGACGAAACTGACTCTGCCCGAGGACAATCCTCTAGTCGGACAGCGTGTGGCAGACCTGGAACTGCCGCCGAACACCGCACTGGTCACCGTGATCCGGAACGGAAGCGTCGTGCTACCCAGGCCCGAGGATGTCTTGGAGGCCGGAGACGAGATGCTCTTCATCGCGAATAGCGACGTTGAGCACGCGATTCGCGCGGCGATCCATGGAGCCGAAGTGACACCCGACCGGTAGATCGGCTACACGCTGAGCAGGGCCAGTTCCTCGCGCGCACGCCGCTCTACCAACAGCGGAACGTAGTCACGCAGTGGACTGTCGTCGAAGCGGGAGTGTTCTGCACGCACCACCGCCTCCACGATGTCGCGAGACAGATTCGGATGTCGGCCATGCAGCTGTTCCACAAGGTCGCCTATCCCTGCCCGCTCACTGAGTACCGCCACAGGGACAAAATTTGCACTACGTTTACAGTTTCGTCAACTGCCCTGACCGACACCAAAGGCGGCCAGCCAAGCATGCAGCAGCTGGGTTTGTAGACTTTGATGACGGACCCGACGGAGGTGGATGTCACGGTGCAGGTCGACTGTAATTCGTTGATTACCTATGCATTTCGTGGCATCCCTGACAGCGGCCCGGTGATCCGATGAGCGTCGCGACCATCGTCGGCAGTGGCCCCAACGGGCTTGCCGCAGCAATTACCCTCGCCCGCGCAGGGATCTCCGTCACTGTGTTGGAGGCCACTGAAGAACCCGGGGGCGGATGCCGTTCCTCGGAGATGCTCGAACCCGGACTCATCCACGATCACTGCGCGGCCACGCACCCGATGGCCATCGGGTCTTCCTTCTTGACGAGTCTGGATCTGGCTCGTCACGGCGTGCGCTGGCTCTTGCCCGAGATCGATTGCGTTCACCCGCTCGACGACGGCTCCGCGGGCGTCTTGTACCGGTCGGTAGATGACACAGCCACGTTCATGGGGCGTGACGGCAACCGTTGGCGAGCGTTGTTCGGTTATCCCTCGGAGCATTTCGAGACCCTCGTGGAGGACATCACGGCGCCGCTGCTGCGGGTGCCCCACCACCCCGTTCAGATGGCGCGATTCGGACTGCCGGCGGCGCTGCCCGCTTCCACCATCGCGCGTCTGCTCCGCACCGAGTCGGCCCGCGCCCTGTACGGCGGGGTCGCCGCACATGCCTTCCGGCCCTTGCACTATCCCATGACAGCTGCGGTCGGCCTCGGAATCATGACGGCCGGACACCGATACGGCTGGCCAGTCCTCTCCGGCGGCACCGGTTCTCTCGTCCGGGCCATGACCGCGACCCTTGCCGAGCTGGGTGGAGAGGTGTGCACGGGGGTGCGCATCGACGACGCCGCGCAATTGCCCGATGCCGATCTGACACTGTTCGATCTTGAACCGGGCTCTGTCGCAAAGATTCTCGGTGATCGGTTGCCCGCAAGAGTCACCCGCGCGTTCACCAGGTTCCGGCACGGCCCCGGCGCCTTCAAGGTCGACTTCGCGGTCGACGGCGGGGTTCCGTGGGCTACACCCGCTGCCCGCCGCGCCGGCACCGTCCATCTCGGCGGCACCTACGCCGAAGTCGCCTCCACCGAACGAGAGATCCACGCCGGCGTCATGCCGGAGCGCCCCTTCGTCCTTGCCGGTCAGCAGTATCTGGCCGATCCGCAGCGCTCGGCCGGCGCTATCCACCCGCTTTGGACCTACGCACACGTGCCTTTCGGTTACGCCGGAGATGCCACCGGAGCGATCATCGGTCAGATCGAACGATTCGCACCAGGTTTCCGCGAACGCATCGTTGGCACGGCGGTGCGCTCGACGACGGAGATGTCGGTGTACAACGCCAACTATGTGGGCGGAGACATCATGACGGGCGCCAAGGACGTCCGACAGCTGGTGTTCGGTCCTCGCGTCGGACTCAACCCCTACAGCCTTGGCGCGCCGGGGATGTTCATCTGTTCCGCGGCGACACCACCAGGCCCTGGCGCGCACGGCATGTGCGGTGTGCACGCCGCGAATGCTGCACTCAAACACCTCACCCGAAGAGGGCCGACGGCGTATCGTTAACATCGTAAACAAAACATCACGCCTGAGAATGCAGCACTGAACGAGGTGAGGGCCATGATCATCCTCGGAGCCATCCTGTTGGCCGCCGGCTTCATCCTCGACATTGGGTGGCTATGGACCGGCGGAGTTGTACTCATCGTCATCGGCCTGGTCCTGATGGTCGCGGGCCGCATGGGACACGCCGTCGGTGGCCGCCGCCACTACTACTGACTTACCGGTTGAACGAGCAGGGAGAGCACCATGCGATACGCCGGAATACTGGTGGCGGTGTGGTTGATCGTGGGGGCAATCGCCGTCGCCCAACGCGGATACTTCACCAACAGCCCACAAACCTGTGCCAGCGCGGGAACGATCGCGCTGACTGTGCTTGCCGGTCCCCTCAACTACGCGGGACTCAATCCGACAGTCAGCCAATGCAACATCCCACAACCAAGTACCTGATTGCCGGGCCGAACTCTTAACCCGGCTCGGAACGGATCGCGGCACCCACTCGAACCAGCACGTCGAGCTGAGCCGGATTAAACAGATCCAAGAGGGCACGGGCCACGGTGCGCTCGGCGAATTGTTGACCGCGTGGCGCGTCCGCAGTCGAGGTGAGCATCCCCGGATGATCGGCATACAACTTCCGGGTATGTAGGGACATCCGCTCGGCGAGATCGGCACGCGTGTGCTCGTCAGCGTCGGCCGCCAGGTTCTCCAGCTCATGATCGAGGTCCCGGTCTTGCTGGTCCAGGAACATCCCGATGAATGCCTGCAGCCCCACCGGACCGAGCACCCTGGACATGACGAACGCGAGTGAACGGTCGGTGTCGGAGAGTTCCATGTTGACTGCCGCGGAGCCGAATTCGGGCGGCATATCGGCCGCTACCTCACTGTCCAATATCTGTCCGAGCTCGTCGCGCACTCGCTGCAGCCGCTCAATGGTGGCAGCCAGCTCCGCATCGAGCGCGCGTAACGCCTCGCGCGGGTCCTCGTTGGCCTCATCCATCTCCGCGATCTGCTTCAGGGAAAGACCCAGACCTGTGAGGCGTTTGATCTGCAGGACCCGAACCAGATGCGCGACGCCGTAACTCTTGTAGCCGTTGGAGCGGCGTACGGGCTCAACAAGCAAGCCGATGTCGTGGTAGTGGCGCACCGCACGCAGGCTGGTGCCGGCGAGCTCGGCAAGCTCCCGCGTGCTCCAACCCACCGTCACTCCTTCTGCATCCACTGACATAACCGCCACTCGACACTATGCCGCTACGGCATGGTCAACACGCGAAACCCTCATCCCATCAGCAATGACACCGCGCCTTAGGTCATCCGGTTTGCCACACATTGACATTAGGGTCACCGAAGAATTCACAACGGGGCCCACTAGCTGGTAATTTTCGGGTTTCATGAGCATCACACAGGGATATCGATCTGTTGCTGAGCGTGCCTGGCGGTGTTAGCTTGGTTCCGTGCAGACCACCGCTAGTGCGCCCGCGATGCTTGGTGGATTGCGTCGCCAGCTCCTGCGGTCGGTGTTCATCACGGCGCTGTTCATGGCGCCCGCACTCATCACGCGGATCGGCGGGTTGCATCCCAATCCGGTAGTGGCTCTGGTGATCTACGGCGCAGCGGTAGTGGCCGCCAGCTTCGTCTTGGCATGGGCGGCAGAGGCCGCGCAGATTGACGTCTCCGGCGGCCTGGCCATCGCGGTGCTGGCCTTGATCGCGGTGCTTCCCGAATATGCGGTGGATCTCTACTACGCCTACATCTCCGGCCAGGTCCCCGAGTACACCCAATACGCCGCGGCGAACATGACCGGCTCGAACAGGTTGTTGATGGGACTGGGTTGGCCCGTTGTCGTTCTCATCGCACTCGCGGTGGCCCGCAAGAGATCCGGACGCTCCACCAACCTGCTGTCCCTGGCGCCGTCCAACCGCATCGAGCTTGGCTTCCTGCTCGTGGCCGGGGTGGTGGCGTTCGTGATACCGGCGAGTGGCCAGATTCACCTCGTGCTGGGCGTTGCGCTGCTGGCATGGTTCGGGTTCTACCTGTTCACGATCAGTCGCGGCGAAGCCGAGGAACCGGATCTGGTGGGCACGGCCGCGGCCATCGGGATGCTGCCCAAGCACATGCGCCGTAGCACCGTCGTCACGATGTTCATACTCGCCGCATCGATCATCCTGTTGTGCGCTGAGCCCTTCGCCAACAGCCTGGTAAGCGCCGGAACCCAATTGGGCGTCGACCAGTTCCTTCTGGTGCAGTGGCTCGCGCCGCTGGCATCAGAAGCTCCCGAGTTCATCATCGCCGCGATATTCGCCGCCCGTGGCAAGGGAACCGCAGCCATCGCCACGTTGATCTCGTCAAAGGTCAACCAATGGACACTCCTGATCGGTTCCCTGCCGATCGCCCATCTCGCGGGCGGCGGCGGCTACTCCTTGGTACTCGATGCCCGTCAGGTCGAAGAAACCCTGCTGACCGCAACGCAAACCATGATGGGCGTGGCTCTGATTCTCGCTCTGCGGTTCCACCGTGGCACCGCGTGGGCGCTGCTGGCACTGTTCGTGATCCAGTTCCCCATCACCTCAACCCACGGCCGGCTCATCCTGTGTGGTGTCTATGGCGTCTTGGCGATCGCCGGCTTGATCGTCAATCGTCGGCACCTCATCGCGACCATTCGGGCGCCGTTCAGCAGGTCAGCCACGCGACAGTTGACTGTGCCGTAGCGGCATAGTTTCTCCTGGTGTTACTTCGATACACCGAGAGGAACACAATGGCGCTGCCCAAGCTCATTACCGTCGAGGAGTTCTTCGATCCACCGGTTCGCACGTCCGCGTCGATCTCGCCGGACGGAACCAAGATCGCGTACCTGGCGCCGCGAAAGAACCGCCTCAACGTATGGGTGCAGGCGGCCGATGGCGACAACCCCGCCGGGGCGCGGTGCGTCACCCGCGACGAGACCCGCAGCGTCACCGGCTTTCTCTGGGTCGATGACCCGCGCTGGCTGTTGTACGTGCAGGACTCCGGTGGTGACGAGAATTGGCATCTGTACCGGGTGGACTTGGACGACCCCGCGGCTACCGCCGTCGATCTGACTCCGTTTCCCGGCGTGCGACTGCTGGGCCTGGAGCAGCCACACGGCCGCCCCGGGAAGTTGTTCGTCCAGCTGAACCACCGCAGGATCGACCTCATCGACCTCTACGAGCTCGATATCGCATCCGGTGAACTGACCATGCTCGCCGAAAACCCCGGCGAGGTCATGGCCTGGTTCTGCGGACCTCATCATGAGGTCTTCACGCAATCACTGACAGCTGACGGAGATATCGAGTTCTCTCGATATGAGTCCGGGGCACTGGAATCTCTCGTCGTCTACAACGGTGCGGATTACCCGGTAGGTATGCACCCGACCACGATGACGCCGGACGGTACCGGTTTGTGGATGGGTTCCAGCCGTGACACCGATCGCACGCGTCTGGTCCGGCTCGACCTGTCCACCGGTGAGGAGTCGGTCGTGGACAGCCATCCCGCGTTCGACCTTTCCGCTGCCCTGGGACTGGCGCCGCCCCTGATCCGGCATCGAAAGACCGGCGAGCTGCTGGCCGTCCGGTATCTCGGCGAGCGACAGGAAATCCGGGTCCTCGATCCGGATTTCGCTCCGGTGCTGGACAAGCTTCAGGAGCTCTCGGACGGAGACCTTGCGGAAATCTCGTCCGACGAGAACGGCCAACGCTGGGTGGTCAGCTTTACTCATGACCGGGATCCCGGTGTCACCTACTTCTACGACCACGAAAAGGGCGAAAGCAGGCGGCTGTTTCGTCCATATCCGCACCTGGATCCGGCGACCTTGGCACCCATGACGCCGGTGACAATCACCGCGCGCGACGGGTTGGATCTGCGCTCCTACCTGACGATGCCCGTAGGTGTGGAACCCGTGGGACTGCCCCTGGTACTGGTCGTCCACGGCGGTCCGTGGCACCGTGACAGCTGGGGATTCGATCCGTCCGTGCAGTTCATGGCCAACCGTGGATACGCGGTGTTGCAGGTCAACTTCCGCGGATCCACCGGTTATGGAAAGGCCTTCACCAAGGCGGCCATCGGCGAGTTCGCGGGCAGAATGCACGACGATCTGATCGACGCCGTCGACTGGGCAGTCAAGCAGGGCTACGCGGATCCGAGCCGGGTCGCGATCTTCGGCGGCTCGTACGGTGGGTATTCCGCCCTGGTTGGGGTCACCTTCACGCCCGATGTCTTCGCGGCCGCCATCGACTACGTGGGCATCTCGAACCTCGCGAACTTCATGCGGACCCTTCCACCGTTTGTTCGGCCGAACCTGACCAACAACTGGTACCGCTACGTCGGCGATCCCGCCGTGCCAGAGCAGGAAGCCGACATGCTCGCCCGATCACCCATCAGCCGGGTGGATCAGATCCGCACCCCGCTGCTCGTTGTGCAGGGCGCCAATGACGTTCGCGTGGTCCAGGCCGAATCCGACAACATTGTGGCGGCCCTGCGTGCGCGTGGCGTCGAGGTCGAGTACATGGTCAAGGCGGATGAGGGACATGGATTCCTGAACCCGGAGAATCAGATCGACCTGTTCCGTGCGACGGAACAATTCCTGGCCCAGCATCTCGGCGGACGGCAGGTGCGGTGACCGAGGTTACGGAGCTCTCCGAGCGGTCCGAACCCAAACCCACCCTTCTCGAACAGGCGGGCGGTCTGTCCGGCCTCCTCTATGCCGGTCTCCCTAGCGTGACATTTGCGTTGGGTAACAGTGCTTTTGGTTTGTCCGGTGCGATCTGGATATCCATGGCGACCGCGGCGGCAGTTGCCGCCTGGCGGTGGTTACGCAACCAGCCGCTACAGCCTGCGATCTCCGGGTTGTTCGGGGTTGCGATCTCGGCGGCCATCGCCTACCAGATCGGGTCGGCCAAAGGCTTTTTCCTCATGGGCATTTGGACCAATCTCATTGCCGCAACGGTCTTCCTGGCCTCGGTGCTGGTGGGCTGGCCGCTTGCGGGAGTGCTCTGGCATGGTGTCACCGGCACCGGGCAGCGCTGGCGCGAAGACAAACCGTCGCGGTTTGGCTACGCGGTGGCGACCCTGGCCCTAGCGACGGTGTTCGCGTCCAGATTCGTTGTGCAGCAATGGTTGTATACGCAGGACTCAGTGGGCTGGCTGGCCTTCGCACGTATCGCGATGGGCTACCCACTCTTCGGCGTGGCGCTCCTGGTGGTCATCTGGGCGGTGCGGCGTTCGAAAAGGCGGGCACCTCGCTCTGATTCAGCCAGCGCGGAAGGCGATCGCGGCCGATGAGCTCACACTTGCTCGTCGCGGCAAGGGTCTGAGCCTGCCTGGTGAAATCCTGGTTGCTGACCACCATGGTGCGGGTGCAGTCGTAATGGCGCGCACCCGCGACGACCTCTTGAACAGCCCTGACGCCCACGCTCTTTGAGTATCGCTTGCATTGGACGGCAACGACATCGCGCCGATTCGTGGCTATCAGGTCAACGCCGTAATCGCTGGAGGCGGGCGTGGTCTCGATATGCCATCCGGCGCTGTGCATACGGGCCGCGACGAACGTCTCGAAATCGGCGCCGGACATCTCGTCGATCTCGGAAAGCCCCGACAGCGTCGTGTACCGACGTAGCCGGGCCTCGTACCGGCGGTGGGCGATCACGTCACCGAGTCCTCGCAGAATCCATCCCGCGCCACGCAAGATCAGATACACCGCATAGGGCGATGCCAGATATCCGGCCTGCGCCAAAGCCGCGAGTAGCGCATCACCGGTACTCCGGTACACGACCACGGCAGGCCAGATGGTCAGCGCCACGATCGGCCCTGCGAGCACCACGACAATCAGTGCGACCAGCACACCCGATAGGCGGCGCCGCACCCGCACCGCCTTACGCCTCCACCGTCGCAGCATCATTGGATGAACTTTAAGCCAGCCCTCCGACACCAGGGCATCACTGACACCCGCCTGCGCGGCGTCACGTCATCGCTGGCAACTAGGGCACCAATACGCCACGCGCGGCAGGGCCTGATCGCGTGCGATCCTGGTTCCGCAACGGCGGCAGGGCTTTCCATGCCGGCCGTAAACCCACAGCTCACGGCCGGGCCGCCGGTCACCCGTCGTTGTCCTGCGATGGTTGTCCTTGTTCGCATGCAACAACGCATGGGCACGCTCGACGAGACGCGCGGGATCAGCGAGGCCTCTCACCGGCGTTGTGGGCAGCAACCCGGCCAGAAAACACAGTTCGTTGCAATACACGTTGCCCATGCCCGCCATGACCCTCTGATCGAGAAGCGTCGCACTCAGCTCATCATCTGCTCGTGCCATCAATCGCTCCAACGCGACGGCCGGATCCCAATCTGTCCCAAGAAGATCCGGGCCTAGATGACCCACGATGTCGTTTTCCCGCTCCCGCTTGACCACATCCAAAACGCCCAGGCTGATCCCGAGGGCCACCGAGTCGTCTGTGGTCAGTACCGCTCTGATTCGATGGTCCCACGTGGGTACGGACCCCTGAGCGGACACGATCCGCCAGCTGCCATCCATTTTCAGATGCGAGTGAATGCTGGCCCAGCCGACGCGAATGAACAGATGCTTTCCACGTGCGACCACGCCGTCGACGCGTTCCCCACTCACGTCGACGGTTGCGAAACGTGGAACACGGATATCGCAGCCAGTGAGCACCCGGCCGGTCAGTGCGTCGGCCAGGCGCTGCGCCGTTCGGAAAACCGTGTCGCCTTCTGGCATTCCACCGCCCTCCTCACGCTAGCCGTCACAGGCTATCCAATACCGCACCGAAGCGATAGCGAGCCCACCGATACGTAAAGGTCAGGCAGCAGAAACGGTCTCGCCGCCAACGGTTTCCGCATCTGAACTCTCGGCCCGCCCCCATCGCCCGGCCAGCGCCGCACAGGTGATCAGCTGAATCTGATGGAAAATCATCAGCGGCAGCACAATCAGGCCCACCGGGTGTCCCGCGAACAGCACCGTGGCCATCGGCAATCCGGTCGCCAAACTCTTCTTGGATCCGCAGAAGACGACGACGATTCGGTCTGCCCGGTTGAATCGCAATAGCCGCGCCAGCCCCGCGGTAACACCCAACACCACGGCCAGCAGCACGACGCTGACCGCGACGACTGCCAACAGCCGGGAGATCTGCAGACCCTGCCAGACGTGTTCGACCATTCCGGCGCTGAACGCCGCATAGACCACTAAGTAGACCGAGCCACGGTCAACGACCTTGGTGAGCGTGGCGTGGGAAAGAATGCGATACAGCTTGGGCCGCAACAGCTGGCCGGCGACAAAGGGCAGCAGAAGCTGCACCACGATCTCCAGGATCGCGGTGGGCGAGACCGTCGCCTCGCCGGTGGTCTGCATGAGCAGCATCACCAAGACGGGAGTCATGAAGACGCCCAACATATTCGACAGCGACGCGCTCACCACCGCAGCACCGACATTGCCGCGGGCGATCGACGTGAAGGCGATCGAAGACTGCACCGTCGACGGCAGCAAGCACAGGTACAGCACGCCTGTATAGAGGTCGTTGGTCAGCACCGACGGCACCAGGAGCCGCATCGCCAGCCCCAGCAGTGGGAACAGCACGTAGGTCGCGGCCAGCACCGTGGTGTGCAGTTTCCAGTGCTTCAGACCCTCGAGTGCCTCGCGCGGTTCCAGTCGCGTTCCGTAGAGGAAGAACAGCACCGCGATGGCGATCTTGGTCGCCCACTCGAGTACATCGGCGGCACCGCCACGCGCGGGGAGCAGCAGCCCAATCCCCATGGCAGCGAATAGTCCCAGCAAGAAGCCGTCGATGCGGAGTTTGGCCAGCCACGTCACACAGGCCACCGTACGAGCACAGGCACTGATTATGAAAGTCGATAAAATCGATATCTATGAACGAGTATCGTGATGGACGTGTTGGACCCAGAGCTGTTGCGAACTTTTCTGACAGTTGAACGCGCAGGTGGTTTTACCGCTGCGGGTCGCATTCTCGGGCTACGCCAGTCCACGGTGAGCGGACATATCGCGCGGTTGGAACAGTCCACCGGCCGAGAGCTGTTCCGACGCGATACCCGCAATCTGGCGCTGACCGCTGACGGCGCCGCGATGGTCGGGTTCGCCCGCTCGATCCTGGACGCCCACACCCAGGCCGACCGCTACTTCGCGAGTTCGGAACTGACCGGACTCATCCGGCTCGGCGCCTCCGATGACCTGGTGGCGCGCGAGCTGCCCGATGTCCTTGTCGAGTTCCAGGACTCGCATCCGGGCGTGGATCTGGAACTCGTCGTCGGACTGAGTGAATACCTCAAAACACGCATGACCGCAGGCGAGCTCGACCTCATGGTGGCCAAGCGCCTGCCGGGTGAGAAGCATGGCGAGTTGTTGTGGCGCGACAGGCTGGTGTGGGCGGGGCGGCCCAACACACAGGACGTGCGCGACCCGGTGCCCATCGTCACCTATCCCCCGCCGAGCCTGACTCGGCACGCCGCGCTGCGAGCACTCGAGCGGGAGGGCCGGACGTGGCGCATCTCATGCGTCAGCGACAGCCAACTGGGCCTGCGGGCGGCAGCCCTCGCGGGTATGGGTGTCATCGCGCATGCGGAATCGCTTTTACCCGAAGGCCTTACCAGGGTCAGCGATGACAGCCTGCCCGACCTGGGCGAGCTGGAGTTCGTGCTGCTACGGCGCCGCAGCGTGCTGTCCGAACCCGAGCAGGCACTCTGCGATGCGATCATCGCCAGTACACACCGACTGCACCGATGATCGGGAGGCCGGCAACGGCCCTAACCAGTCGGCAGCACGAAGTAGGCCACGGATCCCGCCGCGAGCGCCAGGAACACGCCCGGAAACGCGATGTTGTGCAGCACATTGCTACGGACATGCGCGACCACCGCGCCAATGAAGAAGGCCACCAAGCCAATTGCCGCTGCGAGGCCGATCGGACGCACCCCGGCAAGACCGATGACAAGACCCACCACCCCAGCGCCTTCGATTACCGCGAGGTAGGGAAGCCATCGCGGTGCCAATCCGACCTCACCGCAGTTCTGCACCACAAACTGTGCCTTGACCACCTTGGCCGCCACCTCGAGTCCATTGGCGATGATGCACAGAACCGTCGTGACCAACAGTCCAACCTCGAGTATTGCCATCAGCCCTCATACCTTCCCAGCACGGTGAAGGGGCGCGGTGCCACAGGTTCAGCGGCCCATCCCGCGAGCTTGGCGCGGAAGTCGAGCGCATCCGGGATACCCAGGAGCGGGTTATCCCGACCGTCGACGAGCTGTAGTAGGAACACGAAGTCGGGACCGTCGCCGACCCTGCCCGCCGTGTACGTCATGCCCGCCGGGGCGGCCTCGCGCACCGCCGTGAACAGCGCCGCGATCGCTTCCTCCACCTCGTGCGCCCGTTCGGGATCTGTGCTGAATCGGACCATCTGTACGCTCATATGCGCCTCCTATCTCGTCGGTTTCGTTGACCTCACCCCTCTTGACGACCGACATGACGGAAAGGTGACCTCTCTCGTGGATCTCATCGAAAACTTCGCGGCAGCGCGGCCGCGGCTGCTGTCCGTGGCCCACCGAATCCTGGGCTCACACCACGACGCGGAGGACGCGGTGCAGGCCGCCTGGATTCGGGCGCAGTCCGCCGACCTGAATCAGGTGGACAATCTCGACGGGTGGCTTACCACCGTCGCTGCCCGGCTCTGCCTCGATCGGCTCAGGGCACGCGAACGCCGCGGCGAGATTCCCCTGACTGCCGCACACATCCCGGGCAGTCAGCTCGCCGCCGACGAGGATCTCTTACGGCGCGAGCAGGTTTCACGCGCGATGCTCGTGCTGCTCGACGAACTGTCACCCAAGCAGCGAGTGGCCTACGTCCTGCACGACCTGTTTGCCGTGCCGTTCGAAGACGTCGCCGCGGTACTCGATACGACCGTCGTTTCCGCTAAGAAGCTCGCCAGCAGGGCGCGATTGCGGCTCAGCGGCGCAGACCCCGCGAGTGCCCGCGATGTCGAGAACCAACTGGAGATCGTCGACGCCTTCCTGTCGGCGGCCCGCGGCGGCGATATCGAGCGACTGATCACGCTGATGGCACCGGATGTGATCCGGACGGTCGACCGCGCCCTCATCCCCCGTGGTGCGGCGACGCTCGTGCGCGGCGCCCGAGCTGTCGCCGAGGAGACCCGCACGTTCATCGACCGCATCGCCGTGGCAGCATCGCTTCTCGTCGACGGGCAGCCGGGCGCGGTCATCGCCCCCGGCGGCCATCCCTTCTCCATCATCCGGATGGACATCCGCGACGGATTGGTCACCCGTATAGACATCGCTCTATACACGAGCAGCGGTGCCGAACTGTCGATGCCGACTGTCAACGGCGCCAAAAGAGATGGTGCACAACACCACTAGCCGCCGGAACCTTCTCCAGGTGATAGCGGTCGGTGAGCTCATCGGGGCTGTCCCACAGCCGCTCACCGCGTCCGATATGCACCGGTGCGACCGCGACGTGCAGGGTGTCGATGAGCCCGGCGCCCAGGAATGCGCGTACGGTTGCCACTCCCCCACCAATTCGCACGTCTTTTCCATCGGCGGCCTCAAACGCGTGCGCCAATGCCTCCTGCGGTGTGGCATTGAGGAAATGAAAGGTAGTGTCGCCCAGGCTGAACGAAGGCCGGTCGTGGTGCGTGAGCACGAAGACCGGAGTACGGAAGGGCGGCTCGTCGCCCCACCATCCTTGCCAGTTCTCGTTCTCCCAGGGACCGCGCACCGGGCCGAACTTGTTGCGCCCCATAATCTCCGCCCCGATGTTTCGCGCCCAGTCCCGAGTGAAATAGTCATCGAGCCCACGGGTACCGCCGGCATCGGTGCGATTGACCCAGCTGGCGGTGGCACCGGCCCACGCCATGAGCTTGGAGGGATCGGCATGCCCGAAGGGCCGTTCCTTGGATTGCCCCTCACCCGCGCCGTATCCGTCGGCGGTGACACTGAAGCACTGGACGCGGACAAGCTGAGTCATTCCGAGACACCTTCCGGTTGCAATCTGCAATCGGTTTCAAAAACTACCCTAGACTGATTGCATGACGCAACCAGTCGGCGTGGGCCGGCTGCCCGTGGCACCGGGCAAATCGGGCTGTCCGATCAATCTGACCATGGAGCTGTTGGGGGACAGATGGAGCCTGATTGTCTTGCGCGACATAATGTTTAGTGGGAATACCCATTTCCGCGAGCTACTGACCGCCTCGGAAGAAGGCATCGCCTCGAACACCCTCGCCAGTCGGCTGGCCAAGCTGGTCGACGCCGGACTACTCACACGTGACGATGACCCCACGCACCTTCAGAAGGTGGAGTACCACCTCACCGAGGCCGCAATTCAGCTTGTCCCATTGATGGCCCACCTCGGCGCCTGGGGCGCGCGGTGGTTGCCCGCCTCACGAGAGCTTTCCGTGCGTGCCGAGCTACTGGCAGCGGGCGGGCCGCCTCTATGGGAGCGGTTCATCGATGACCTACGCACCACGCATCTACATAGGCAGCGCCAAACCGTCAACGGCGTTCTCGCCGAGCTGACGGCCGCCTATCAGAGGGCCAGCGGCTCGCAATCGAGCTAATATCTGGCTGCCCTATCACCAGCCACACCGGACGGCACGGTGGGCGAAGCAGAAACGAGAACCGCACCGTGCAACACGACTCTGCGACCGCGTCTCCACCCAGCTCCGCCACTGCGTCGAACACCGTGCGCCTTGCGGTCATCGTCGGCGCGCTCGGGGTGGTGTTCGGCGATATCGGAACGAGCCCGATCTACACCATTCAGACGGTCTTCAACCCGGCTGATCCGCACCCCGTGCCGGTGAGTACCGACAATGTCTATGGCATTGTGTCGCTGATTTTTTGGTCGGTGATGGCAATCGTGACGTTCACGTACGTCACCCTGGTCATGCGCGCCGACAATGACGGCGAGGGCGGCATCATGGCGCTCATCACGCTGTTGACGCGCTGGGGCGGTAAGCAAGGACGTCGCGGTGCCTTAGTGCTGGCCGGCGCCGGACTCTTCGGCGCCGCTCTGTTTTTCGGAGACAGCATGATCACCCCTGCTATCTCCGTACTCTCGGCCGTCGAGGGCGTGAAGGTCGTCCAGCCGGATCTGGAGGCGTGGATCGTCCCCATCACCGCGGTGATCATCGTCGCCTTATTCGCCGTGCAACGCCATGGCACCGCCCTCATCGGGCGGTTCTTCGGGCCGGTCATGATTCTGTGGTTCCTGGCGATCGGCACCTGCGGAATCACCGGCATCGCCGCGCATCCGGAGATCCTCCGGGCACTCTCACCCACCTACGCAATCGGTTTCATGGTCGGGCATTTTCACATCGCCTTCTTCGCACTCGCGGCAGTGGTGCTCTCGGTGACGGGTGCCGAGGCGCTGTACGCCGATATGGGGCACTTCGGACGCAAGGCCATCACCTATGGGTGGCTCGGCCTGGCGCTGCCCGCACTGACCTTGAGCTACTTCGGTCAGGGCGCCCTGATCCTGGGCGATCAATCCGCCATCAGCGCACCGTTCTTCTTGTTGACGCCCGAGTGGGCCCGCTTGCCGATCGTGCTGCTCGCCACCGCGGCGACGGTGATCGCCTCGCAGTCGGTGATCACCGGTGCGTACTCGGTGGCATCGCAAGCAGTTCAGCTCGGTTACCTGCCGCGGTTGCGGATTACCCACACCTCGGAATCCACGATCGGCCAGATTTACGTGCCGTGGATCAATTGGGTGCTGATGGTCTCCGTACTGACGCTGGTGTTCGCGTTCCAATCCTCGGCCGCGCTGGCGTACGCCTTCGGCATGGCGGTGACCGGCACCATCACGATCACGACCCTGCTGTTCTTCTATGTCGCCCGCATCCGCTGGAATACCCCGCTCTGGCTGCTGCTGCTCGGCGCGGGCGCGCTGCTGACCATCGACCTGCTGTTCCTGGCGGCGAACATGACCAAGCTGGTTCATGGGGCCTGGCTGCCGCTCTTGATCGCGTTGACCGCGTTCACGGTGATGACGACATGGGAGCGTGGCCGCACCATCGTGACGCCCGCCCGTGAACAGGCCGAAGGCCCACTGCGCGCATTCGTCGACCGCCTCAACGCGGGCGCCACGCACGTGGTGCGGGTGCCCGGAACCGCGGTGTTCCTCAACCGGAGCAAGGACACCACGCCACTCGCGATGCGCGCCAACGTCGAACACAACCATGTGCTGCATGAGCACGTCGTCATTCTGTCGATCGAGACATCGCCGGTGCCCCGTGTGGAAGACGCCGCCCGGACGAGCATCGACAATCTCGGATACGCCGAAGACGGGATCATTCACGTCACGGCACGATTCGGATACATGGAGACCCCAAACGTCCCCCACGCACTGGGACTACTGGACCCCGCGCAGACCGAGGGACAAGCCATCCCGATCGACGAGGCCACGTACTTCCTCTCGAAACTGGAACTGGGCAGGGGCACGGAACCGACGATGGCTCGGTGGCGCAAGCAGCTGTTCCTCGCCACATCGCATATCACCGCCGACGCCGCCGAGTATTTCGGACTGCCCAGGGACCGCACGGTCATCATGGGCTCACGCATCGACGTATGACGTCTCCCATCTAATCTGGAATAGATCCAGATTAGATGGGATTGTATTAAGCATGAGTACTACAGCCCGCACCCCCGAATCCGATGTCTCCAACTTCCAAGCATCGCCCGAACTGACCGGCCACCTGCAACAAGTCCTGGTCGATCTAATCGAGCTTCACCTGCAGGGCAAGCAGGCGCACTGGAACGTCGTGGGAAGTAACTTCCGCGATATGCACCTGCAGCTCGACGAGCTGGTGGACTTCGCCCGCCAGTCCAGCGACACCGTCGCCGAGCGGATGCGTGCACTCGACGCACTGCCCGATGGCCGTTCGGACACGGTTGCGGCCAGCACGACGCTGCCGGAGTTCCCGCCCTACGAGCGCAGCACCGGCGACGTCGTCGATCTGATCACCACCCGCATCTACGCCACGGTGAAGACAGTGCGCGCGGTACATGATCCGGTGGACGACGAAGACCCGACCACCGCCGACATCCTGCACCAGCTCATCGACGGCCTGGAGAAGCTGGCCTGGCTGATCAAGTCCGAGAACCGGAAGGTGTAGCCGCTTACGCGATGATGGACCGATGCATGCTGTGAAACGCTTCGCGACGATCATCGGTCTACTCATCGCGGTTCTGGTCTGGGGCCCCAACCCCGGACTGGCGCACGCGGCCGATGCCTCACCCGCCGGAGACGTCCTCTCCCTCGGCGATCCGGCGGCTCCCGGGCAGATCGATCTGTACTTGGATCCGCTGTGCCCCTACAGCGGAAAGATGGTTCAAAGCCAGGGCGACGAGATCGGGCGGCGCCTCGAATCCGGGAAGCTGCACATCAACCTCAGGTTCGTGGACTTCCTCGACAAATACTCGGCCAGCGGCAGCTACGACAGTCGCGCGATCTATGCGGCGTTCGTCGTGGCCGACCAGTCACGGTCAAGTGATACGACCTGGCGCTTCATCCAGCGGTTCTACGCGAAGGATCAGCAGCCCGAGGAAGAAGGGGACACGGACCTGAGCAACGACCAGCTGGCGGAGCTAGCCAACCACGTCAATGCTCCTCAAAGTGCGCAGGACCTCATCAGGGTGGGCCTGCCGGTTCCCTTTGACGCCCGCGTCATCGCGGCGAACAATCTTCCGCTACTGCGGGCCTTCCCCAAGTCCGGTGTACCCATGGTCGTGATCGACAACCAACCCGTCGACGGGGAATCCAACTGGCTGAGCCGAATCCCGCGGTAACGGCGGAGCTCTGCGAAATACTGGTGAGGTGTCCGTGAACTCGAAGGTCTCGCGCTCGTGGCTTTTAGTGAACCCCTCGCGGAAGCCTGACCTCAACACCGCCGTCACGTCCACGAATGCCGACGAGGTGATCCTGGATCTGGAAGACGCCGTCGCACCGAATGAGAAGCAGCCGGCTCGCGAACGCGTCATGGAATACCTCAACTCCGGCGGGCAGGCTTGGGTGCGCGTCAACGACGCGTCCAGCGAGTTCTGGTCGGCCGACTGCCGGACTCTCGCCGACGCCCGTGGGCTCAAGGGCGTGGTACTCGCCAAGACCGAGGGCGGAAACCACATGTGGGACACAGCAAATCGCCTCGGCGGCGAAACTCCCGTAATCGCGCTGATCGAGACCGCACGCGGTCTTTCCCGTGTACATGACATCGCGGCGGCCCGCCCCTGCTTTCGCATCGCCTTCGGCGTCAACGACTACACGCTCGATATCGGGGTCGATCAAGACCCGTTAGCCCTGGCGTACAGCCGATCTCAGCTTGTGGTCGCCTCGCGCGCCGCACACATTCCGGGGCCAATCGACGGACCGACCCGTGACCCGGCCGAGTTGGCCGAGGGTGTCGCACTGACTCGTCAGATGGGTATGACGGGAAAATTGGCGCTCCACTCGGCCGACGCCGAGACCATCAACAAGGGGCTTAGCCCGTCCGACGAGGATGTGTCGTGGGCACGGGACTTCGTCGAACAGTTCAACAGTCACGGGGGAAAGCCCCAAGACGGAAGCGATCTGCCCCGACTGAACCGCGCCCGAATCATCCTGGAGCGCGCCCGGATGCTGGGCCTGATCACGCCCTAGCGTTCAGCCGTGACAATGCCGCCACGGTGAGCGCCTCGATCCCGGTAGTGAGCGTGGGTTCCAGGACCGGCGCGAACTCCGGGGAATGGTTGGACGGCACCGGCTTTCCGGCCGCCGCGGCATCGTCGAAGCGCTGCTGCGTGTACCCGCCCCAAAACCAGAATGCGGTGGGAACACCGGCGGTGGTGCCGAAGAATCCGACATCCTCGCTGCCGGCCAGCGGATTCGGAGATTCGATCACCCGGTCGGCACCGAAGTACTCACGGAACACCGCCGCGATCGCCTGCATCGCGGCATCGTCGACGACGGTGACCGGGAAGGTGTGCATCGAGGTCACCGCCGGCTCCTTGTCGGCACCCGAGGCCGTCGACTCGGCCTGCGCGATCCGGGTGATGGAAGCCAACGTCTTTGTGCGGACGTCCTCGGTGAAAGTGCGGACGTTGATGCCGAGTTCTGCGTCGTCGGGGATGATGTTGTCCTTCGCCCCGGCATGCAGGTATCCGACGGTAACCACCGCGGGCTCGAACGGCGACAGCTCGCGCGACACGATGGTCTGCAGCCGCTGCACCACATTCGAGGCCATCACCACCGGATCGATGGTTGATTCCGGTTGCGAGCCATGCCCACCCCGCCCGAACAGCTGCACCCTGAGAGAATCCGAGGCCGCAAGCGCCGTGCCCGTCTTGTACGCGATCATCCCCGCCGGCAGCGGCCCGACGTGCTGACCGAGAACGACCTCGGGCTTGGGGAACCGGTCGAGGATGCCGTCGGCGATCATCGCCTTCGCACCGCCGCCCACTTCCTCGGCGGGTTGAAAGACTGCGACCACCGTTCCCGACCATTGCTTCTTGAGTTCATTGAGCAACCGAAGGGCGCCCACCAGCGCGGTGACGTGCATATCGTGCCCGCAGGCATGCATGACCGGAACGTCCCTGCCGTCAGGATTGGTGGCACGCGCGGTGCTCGCATAGGGAAGACCGGTCTGCTCCTGTACCGGGAGTGCGTCGAAGTCGGCTCGCAACCACACCACCGGGCCGGTTCCGTTGCGCAGCACGGCAACAACTCCGGTGCCGCCGACACCCGACGTCACCTCCAGCCCGAGCGGCGCGAGGATCTCCTGGATCTTCTTCGCGGTGCGGTGTTCTTGGAACGACAATTCCGGATGCTGATGCAGGTCTCGGTAGAAGTCGGCCAAGTTCGCCACGTTGTCGGCCCAGTTGCCGGGCAGCGCGATCGCCATGTGGCCTCCCACTCTGTGTGTTCCTGCGACTCAGCTCGACAATACGACGACCGTCACGACCTACCCTCGGACACGTGAGCCAATCCATCGACGCCGGACTCTCCGTCGACACCATCGTCATCGGAGGTGGGATGTCGGGCGCATCGATTGCCTACGAACTGGCCGAACATCACACCGTCGCACTACTGGAGCGAGAGTCCACCCTCGCGTTCCACACGACCGGACGGTCCGCCGCGACCTTCATCGAGAACTACGGAAATCCCGTCATCCGCATGTTGACGGCGGCCAGCCGCGACTTTTTCACCGACCCGCGTGAGGGTTTCGAGACTCCACTCGCGACGTCCTTGCCGCTGTTGGTCATCGCCGATGAAGCGCACGCGGACATGCTTCGAGAATTTCATCGAGAGGCCACCCGGCAGGGTTGTCTCACGGAGCTAGTGGACGGCGCGGTCGCCGAGCAGATCAACCCCTACCTGCGACCGGGGCACATCCGGGCGGCGGCGGTCGACCTCACGCCGATGGAGCTCGACGTCCATGGGCTGCATCAGGGATATGTGCGCGGATTCCGCCGTCGTGGCGGAATCATCGTCAAGTCGGCTCCCATCGTGAGCAGCACCCGGCGTCAGGACAGGTGGGTTCTGCGGGACTCCTCCGGACGGGCCTTTGACGCGGCGACCGTCGTGAACGCCGCCGGGGCATGGTGCGATGAACTCGCGCACACCATGGGCGCCCGTCCGGTGGGAATCCGGCCACTTCGACGCACCGCGTTCATGGTGTCCGCGCCGCAGGAGAAAGTGACCGGCTCGCTTCCCATGACATTGGATGCCTCAGACAGCTTCTATTTCAAACCCGATGGCGCCCAATTCCTCTGTTCACCCGCCGACGAAACACTTCAGCCACCCGGAGACCCGCGACCGGACGAGCTGGAGATGGCCCGGGCGATCGGGATGATCAACGAGGCCACCACCCTCGGCATCCGGAGCGTGAACTCTGCCTGGGCGGGACTGCGGTCCTTCACCGTCGACCGCACCCCGGTCGTGGGCGAAGACCCGGATGTCGACGGCTTCTTCTGGTACGCGGGCCAGGGCGGCTACGGCATCCAGATGGCGCCGGCCCTGGCCCGAGTGGGTGCCGCGCTCGCCACCGGCAATCCCCTGCCCGACGAGCTAGCCACCCGGGGACTGACCCCCTCGATGCTGGCACCCCATCGCGATTCACTACGCGCCCATCCCTAGCAGCCGCGTCCGCGCGCCCGGGCCGCGCTTGGCGAATCCTGTTATCGTCGGCGTCGATGGTGAACATGGATCGGCGCCGCATGATGGCGTTCTCAGGGCTTGGCATGTTGGCAGCGGCGGTTTCCATGCCGGAAGCGTGGGCGCAGCCCGCTGGTCCACACATGCCACAGAACCCGCCCGCAGCCCCTCCGACCGGCAAGTACGTCTTCGTTGACGAGTTCGACGGACCAGCCGGGTCGGCGCCCGATGGATCCAAGTGGGCAATCTCAAAGGCTCGCGAGTCCATGAAGGACCCCACGCTTTGGGAGCTCCCCGAAAATGTCGGCCAGTATCGAGACGATCGCAAGAACGTCTTCCTCGACGGCAACTCGAACCTGGTCATCAAGGCCGCAAAAGAAGGCAATACCTACTACGGCGGCAAGATCTACAGCACGACCGAACTCGGTGTCGGCTACACCTGGGAAGCACGCATCAAGTTCAACTGCCTGACCCCGGGCGCGTGGCCCGCGTTCTGGCTCGGCAGTGACCAGGACGGTGAGATCGACATCGTCGAGTGGTACGGCAACGGCAGCTGGCCGGCCGCAACCACCGTGCACGCCAAGGCAAACGGCTCGGAATGGAAGACCCACAACCTGTCCCTCGACAACGCCTGGCACACCTGGCGCACCCAGTGGGATGACAAGGGCATCCGGTTCTGGAAGGACTACACCGACGGCGCGGCCCCCTATTTCGAGGTCGCCGCCAACTCCCTGGCGGACTGGCCGTTCAACAATCCCGGACACAAGGCATTCCCCGTGCTGAACCTGGCCGTGGCCGGATCCGGTGGCGGCGATC
The DNA here is from genome assembly GCF_004924335.1 of Mycobacteroides salmoniphilum. NCBI lineage: Bacteria > Bacillati > Actinomycetota > Actinomycetes > Mycobacteriales > Mycobacteriaceae > Mycobacteroides > Mycobacteroides salmoniphilum. Next base: position 4,653,757 of record NZ_CP024633.1, read on the forward strand.
CTCGGGGCGGCACCTACCCCGCGGAGATGCTCGTCGACTGGATACGCGTCTGGTAGCTCGGCGCTCGTCGTGCGAACGGCCTCGTTGCCACGGATACTCGACCTATGGCTGAGGTTACGGATCTTGCACCGATAGGCGCCGTCACCCGGACACAGGTGGGCCGGGAGGCCACCGAGCCGATGCGTGAGGACATCCGGCTACTGGGCGCCATCTTGGGCCGCACGGTACGTGAGCAGTGCGGGGACGAGGTCTTCGACCTCGTCGAGCGGGCGCGGGTGGAGTCATTCAGGGTGCGCCGATCGGAGATCGACCGCACCGAGCTGGCGAAACTATTCGACGGCGTCGACATCCACCAGGCCATCCCCGTCATTCGGGCCTTCACCCATTTCGCGCTGCTGGCCAATGTCGCCGAGGATATCCATCGCGAGCGCCGTCGCGCCATCCACGTCGACGCGGGCGCGCCGCCGCAGGACAGCAGTCTCGCCGCCACGTACCTCAAACTCGATGCTGCGCAGATAGATTCGACTCGTGTCACGCACGCGCTGACCGGGGCGCTGGTCTCGCCTGTAATTACTGCCCACCCGACGGAAACCCGCCGTCGCACCGTCTTCGATACCCAGCATCGCGTCACCGAGCTCATGCGACTTCGGATGCACGGACTGACGCAGACTGAAACCGGTCGCGATATCGAGAACGAACTTCAGCGGCAGATTCTCACGCTGTGGCAGACAGCATTGATCCGTTTGTCTCGGCTAAAGATTCAAGACGAGATCGCGGTAGGACTGCGGTACTACCAGGCGGCGTTCTTCGAGGTGATACCTGAGATCAACGCCGAGGTTCGCACGGCGTTACGCCGCCGGTGGCCGGATACGCAACTACTCAGCGAGCCGATTCTGCGACCTGGATCCTGGATCGGCGGTGACAGGGACGGCAATCCCAACGTCACCGCCGAGGTCGTGCATCTTGCGACCAGCAGCGCCGCTCAGACGGCCATTGCCTACTACTTCGAACAATTAGTGGCATTGGAGCAGGAGCTCTCGCTATCGGTCCGCCTGGTCACGGTTTCTGCTGACCTGTCTACGTTGGCCGAGCAAGGTGGCGAGACCGAGCGCGCAGACGAGCCCTACCGTCGTGCACTGCGCGTCATCCATGCGCGTCTCACCGCGACCGCTGCGCAGATACTTGACCAGCTGCCGGAGCACGATCTCGATTTGAAGCTGAGCCCATACCGCGCGCCGGAGGAACTGCTCAGAGACCTTGACATCGTGGACGCTTCGTTACGCGCGCACGGCAGCGTGGTGTTGGCCGACGACCGGCTGCGGGTGTTACGCGAAGCTGTGCATGTCTTCGGTTTTCACCTCAGTGGGCTGGACATGCGACAGAACTCGGACGTCCACGAAGAAGTCGTTTCCGAGCTACTCGCGTGGGCCGGGGTGCACCCCAACTATCGCTCGCTGTCGGAGCCGGAGCGCATCGAGGTGCTCGTCACCGAATTACGCACTCGCCGCCCCTTGATCGGCGAAGGTGCTGAGCTCTCCGAGCTCGCCCGCAAGGAGCTCGATATCGTCTTCGCCGCCGCGCGGGCCGTTCAGACCTACGGCCCCAAAGCGGTTCCCAACTACATCATCTCGATGTGCCAATCGGTTTCGGACATGCTGGAAGCGGCGATCCTGCTCAAGGAGGCAGGCCTACTGGACGCGTCACGACCACGGCCATTCTGCCCGGTGGGCATCGTGCCGCTATTCGAGACGATTGACGACCTGCAACGCGGTTCCGCCATTCTCGAAGCAGCACTGGAACTTCCGCTTTACCGCGCCCTGGTGGCATCCCGGGGCGAAAGCCAAGAGGTCATGCTCGGGTACTCAGATTCCAACAAGGATGGCGGCTACCTGGCGGCCAACTGGGCCCTGTACCGCGCTGAACTGGACTTGGTGGAATCCGCACGCAAGACCGGAATTCGATTGCGGCTCTTCCACGGCCGCGGCGGCACCGTGGGCCGTGGGGGTGGTCCGAGTTACGACGCCATCTTGGCGCAACCGCCGGGGGCGGTGTCCGGATCACTTCGTATTACCGAACAGGGCGAGGTGATCGCCGCCAAGTACGCCGAACCACGCGCCGCCCATCGCAACCTCGAGACACTGCTGGCCGCAACCCTGGAGTCGACACTGCTGGACGTCGAAGGTTTAGGACAGGCGGCCGGCACAGCGTACGAAATACTCGATGACCTTGCCGCGCGCGCCCAGCGCACCTACCGCGAATTGGTGCACGAAACACCAGGATTTGTCGAGTATTTCAAGGCCTCGACGCCGGTCAACGAGATCGGGGCGCTCAATATCGGCAGCCGGCCCACGTCGCGGAAACCCACCACATCGATCGCCGACCTGCGCGCTATCCCATGGGTTTTGGCCTGGAGCCAATCGCGGGTGATGCTGCCCGGCTGGTACGGCACGGGATCGGCGATCGAACAGTGGATCGCCGAGGGCGACGGACGACTTGAGGTATTGCAGCAGCTCTACCTTCAATGGCCGTTCTTTCAAACGGTGCTGTCCAACATGGCCCAGGTACTGGCCAAGTCGGACATGGGATTGGCCGCCCACTATGCCGAACTGGTCGATGACGAAGCGCTGCGGCACCGGGTATTCGACAAGATCGTGGCCGAACACGACAGAACCATCGCCATGCATCAACTGATCACCGGGCATGAAGACCTGCTTGCCGATAACCCGGCACTGGCACGCTCGGTGTTCAACCGCTTTCCCTACCTGGAGCCGCTCAATCACCTACAAGTTGAGCTGCTGCGTCGGTACCGTTCTGGCGATCAGGATGAGCTGGTGCAGCGCGGCATACTGCTCACGATGAGCGGTCTGGCCACCGCGCTGCGCAACAGCGGATAACCGCGAGTACGAGTCCGGGTCCCATTGACGTGAGATATCAAGCACCGGCACGTGACTCCCACATGTCACGCCATTGCGCTTCCTCTTCCTGTTTGTCGCGATGCTGACCCGTGGACGGTTCGGTGAGTGTGATCGTCGGGTGTGGCAACGCGAAGAAATCACCTTTACCCTGCGCCGCGCGATGCTGACCGGTATCGAGGTAGCAGTACCCCAGTCCCGAGAGCTCTGCGGTCCGGTCGGACCTCTCGAGGTAGTGAAGTACGTTTTGGGCAGCGGCTTTTGCACCATTCTTGGCAAAGATGGCGGCCTTCGGCAGCGGCCTGCCCGACGGCGATGTCACCGACACGACATCACCGATCGCCCAGATGCCCTCGTGCGGGGTCTGCATGGTCTGTGCATCGACGCCGATCCACTCCGGACCGTCGATGGTGACCGACGGCTCATGCGGCGGCACAAACACCAACAAATCGAAACTCACTGTGGCACCGTCCTTGAACACGACAACCTTCCCGTCGGGGTCCACGCGTTCTGTGGTGTGTTCACCATGGAAGATGACCTCGTTGTCCCTGAGTAACTGCACCAGCTGCGGCCCCGCATAGGGACCGGCCGAGGGCATGGGGTGCTTCTCCGGGGTGTACACGCTGATATCGACATCCGACCGTATGCCCTTGTCATTCAAGAAATCCGAGGCTAGGAGGGCGCCCTCATAGGGAGCCACCGGACATCGGTACGGCTGTGATGTCACCAGGAAGACAAGCCTGCTTCCTGAGAAGTTTTCCAGGGCGCGCCTGGCATCACCGGCCGCGGCGACGCCGTAGTAGTGCACCGCGTCACCTCGGGCGGCCGCTTCAGTCAAGCCCGGAATCTTGTCGAGAGCATTGCGCGCGCCCGTGGCGATAATGAGGGCGTCAAAGTCCAGAGTCGAAGAGTCGGAAAGGGTTACGGTGCGCGCGTTGGGATCGATGCCAGCAACGGAGCCCGTCACGGTGGTTATCCCCGACAATGCATCGGAACTGGGCCGAATCGGCACACTCGCCGCGTCGCGCCAGCCTCGCATGACCCACGGCAAGGTGAATCCCAGAAAGTGCGAGAAGTGTTCGTCCACGATGGTGATGTCGAGGTCACCGAGTGGTACATGAGACTGGCGGAATTCGTTGATCACGCTCAGACCGCCGATTCCGGCACCCAGGATGACAATCTTCTTCTTCATGTTCTGCGTTCCCTCTTCCTGAACAGGCCCCTATGCACCGGAGCAGACGGTGGTGTGCCGTATCCGTCACACCATTGGCGGGCTCTAGTGCGCCGGGCGCGGACGCTGCAGCTGGGTGAATTCGGGCACCCCCGCAATCACGGTGACCGCGTCAAAAAGCGCTCGCGCGTTGTCGTGCTCCGGCAACGCCGTCAAGACTGGGCCGAAGAAGGTACGACCGTTCACCTGCAACAGCGGGCTGCCGCCAACGTCTCCCAACGCCCGCTGCCCGGCCTCGTGAGAGGAACGGACCAACGCATCGAGCGACATGTCCGACAACGGTTCGCGTGGCGTCCACTGGGGTGCGACCGCAGCCAATACCCGATCGACCAGACGTGCGCCGACCGGCACCGACTCATCGAAATACAGCTCGCCGAAGGCGAAATACGCGGTGTGCAGACCTCGCTGACCCAATTCACGATGGACGCCGGCCATCAACCGGCCCACCTGGCGCGAGTCATCCATGCGTGCTTGTTGCGCGGGGGGTAGCTCCCTGCCCTCATTCAGGACAGCGAGGTTCATCAGCTGCCAATCGACCAGCAGGCCGGATTGGTCCGCGACCGTGTCCAGCCATCGCGCGGTGTTCCACGAGAACGGGCACACCGGGTCGAGCCAAATCCTCACGTCGAACGTATCGCTTTGCGCAGAACCATCGCCTGTGGACATGCGGCATCTCCCATCACTGTGAAACAGGGCCGACATCAGGCACATCGGCCATAACGGTGTCAGCTCGCGACTTCGTTCTGATTCCATTTATACCATACCCCCTACGGTATCAATAGGAGTCTGAGGCGGGCGCGAGACCGTTGGAATATACCGTAGGGGGTATGGTATTTGTAATAAGCGTCAGTCTTATCATTGGACTGCCCGGGCAATCATGTCGGCACCCAAAACATTTGCCCCACAACAGAAAGGTGGACCGATGCGCACGGCGATAGTTGGCGCGCTGAAACGGGCGTGGGTCGCGATAGTGGTTGCGTGCGCGGTAGGTCTCGGCACAGTCGCCGTGAATCACCTGCGCGGCGCGTTCGGCTCCGAACCCATATTCTCGGCCACCGGCAGCAGCGCAGAACCACTCGTGTCATCCACGATCAAGCAGGTGCGATACGAGATCTACGGTCCCAGCGGCACCGCGGGCGCGGTGAGCTACCTGGACAAAAACGCTCAGCCCCAACTGGCCGATTTCACCAGTTTGCCCTGGACGTACACGATCGAAACTACGGTACCGGCTGTCATCGCCAGTGTTGTGGCGCAAGGCAATAGCACCACCATAGGGTGTCGGATCACCGTGAACGGGCGCATCAAAGATGAGCAGTCCACAGACGGGCACCGCGCCCAGACCTCCTGTCTGGTGAAAGCCGCATGAACCCTTCCACTCAAGAACGTCCGGCGCTCATGCGATGTGTTCGCCAATTCGCTGTCCCCATTGTGCTGGCCTGGCTATTACTGACCGTGGCAGTGAACCTGCTTGTGCCACCGATTGAATCGGTGGCAAGAGATCACGCGGTGACGATGTCGCCGCATGATGCGCCGGCAATGATCGCGGCTAAACACATCGGCCAGAAGTACCACGAATCAGACTCCGACAGCATCGCGATGATCGTGCTCGAGGGCGACGGAGAACTCGGCGAGCAGGCACACCATTACTACGACACCTTGGTGCACGCGCTGCGCGCCGACCCCGAGCATGTGCAACACGTACAGGACGTGTGGGGGGACCCGCTGACTGCAGCCGGCGCGCAGAGCCGCGACGGCAAGGCCGCATATGTCCAGCTCAATCTGGCCGGCGACCAGGGCAGCACGCTAGGCAACAAGTCGGTGGCAGCGGTCCGCACAATTGTGGACAACTCCGCCCCACCGCCGGGCCTCAAGGTCTACGTCACCGGCCCGGCGGCGCTGACCACGGACATGAATGAGGCCGCTGATAAGAGCATGCTCATCATGATGGGCGTGACGGGCGCGGTCATCATGCTCATGCTTCTCATCACGTACCGCTCCGTCAGCACGATGTTGCTGGTTTTGGTCATGGTCGGCTTCGAGATGGGCACCGCCAGGGGTGTTGTCGCGATTCTCGGAAACTACGACCTCCTAGGATTCTCGACATTCGTGGTGGCCATGTTGTCGTCGTTGGCGATCGCCGCGGGGACCGACTACGCCATCTTTCTCATCGGCCGCTATCAGGAAGCGCGCCAAGCCGGGCAGGACCGAGAAACCGCGTATTACACCATGTTCCGGGGTACCTTCCATATCATCCTGGGCTCAGGTCTGACCATCGCCGGTGCCACGTTGTGTTTGCATCTCGCGCGACTGTCGTACTTCAAGGCACTAGGCATCCCGTCCGCACTGGGGCTGCTTGTCGTTGTCGCGGGCGCCCTCACCGCTGCGCCCGCCGTTGTTGTCATAGCCAGCCGCTTTGGGCTGCTTGATCCCAAGCGGGCTGTGAAGGTTCGGCGCTGGCGGCGTATCGGCACCGCCACGGTGCGCTGGCCCGGCGCGGTATTTGCCGCCTCACTGGCCATAGCGCTCATCGGTATCGCCATCATGCCGACCATGAAGGTGAGCTACAACGACCGGTTCTACATACCGGCCGACCTGCCGTCGAACGTCGGCTACGCAGCCGCTGAGCGCCATTTCTCTGCCGCCACAATGAATCCCGACATTCTGATGGTCGAAAGCGATCACGACATGCGTAACGCCGGCGACATGATCATCCTGGATAAGATTGCCAAGGACGTGTTCCGTTCGCCGGGAATCGCGATGGTACAAAGCATCACCCGCCCCCTGGGCGGGCCGATTGAGCACACCTCCATACCCTTCCAGATCAGTGCCCAGTCGATTCCGATCCAGCAGAACCTTCAATTCATGAAGGACCGTACAGCCGACATGCTCAGCATGAGCAGCGATCTCGGCGCCGTGATCGGCTCCATGGAGCGCATGCAATCCCTGCTGGGCCAGATGAGCAACGCGACCCACCGCATGACAGCGGATATGGCAGACGCGATGGCGACGCTGAACGAAATTCGGGACCATCTGGCCGACTTCGATGACGTGATACGGCCGCTGCGCAACTATTCCTACTGGGAGCAGCACTGTTTCGATATCCCGGCATGTTCGGCCATAAGGTCGGTGTTCGACGCGATCGACGGCGTCGATACGTTCAGCGACAAAATGCGCGCACTGACCGCAGGCGTCGGAAGTATCGACGCAGTCATTCCCCAAATGACCGCCCAGTTCCCACCGATCATCGCCGTGGCCAAGTCCATGCGCGGGAGCCTGCTGACAATGCACAGCAGCTTCTCGAGCCTGGTGACACAGATGGCTCAGATGACCGACACCGCCAGCGCGATGGGGCAAGCCTTCGACGCCTCCCGGAGCGGCGACTACTTCTACCTGCCGCCAGAAGCGTTCCAGAATAACGACTTTCAGCGCGGCCTAAAGCTATTCCTGTCCCCCGACGGCAAAGCCGCACGATTCGTCATCACCCACGACAAGGACCCGGCCACCCCCGCGGGAATCTCCTCAGTCATCTCCGAGTTGGAGGCCGCCCATCAAGCCGTCAAGGGAACCACCCTGACTGACGCCACGTTCTACCTCACCGGTACCGCCGCGATCTACCGCGACATCCAATCCGGCTCTCACTACGACCTTCTTATCGTCGGAATCGCAGCCCTGACACTAATTTTCGTCGTGATGATGGTCATCACACGAGCGCTGGTCGCCTCGCTGGTCATCGTCGGCACCGTCCTGCTGTCCCTCGGCGCCGCATTCGGACTCTCGGTGCTGGTGTGGCAGCACATTTTCGGCCTCGAGCTCAACTGGATCGCGCCCGTCTTCGGACTGATCATCCTGCTGGCTGTCGGCTCGGACTACAACTTGCTGCTCGTATCGCGATTCCAGGAAGAGATCGGTGCGGGACTCAAGACCGGCATCATCCGCTCAATGGGAGAAACCGGCAGCGTCGTCACGTCCGCGGGACTGGTGTTCGCATTCACCATGATGTCCATGGCAGCAAGCGATTTGAGCTCGATCGGCCAGGCCGGAAGCACCATCGGCCTGGGCCTACTGTTCGACACACTCATCGTGCGCTCGCTGATGACCCCGTCCATCGCCGGGCTGCTCGGCCCCTGGTTCTGGTGGCCATTGAGAGTCCGCAAGCGCGCGATACCCAGGAGGGTATAGTGCCAGTAGCTAGGCGCCCTCGAAAGGTAAAGACATGATCGACGATCAAGACAGCATCACCGCGATCCTCAGCAGACTGCGCCGGGCCCAAGGGCAGCTGGGCGGCGTGATCAACATGATCGAAAACGGGCGCGACTGCAAAGACGTCGTGACTCAGCTGGCCGCCGTATCACGAGCGCTCGACCGCGCCGGATTCAAGATCGTCGCCACGGGTCTGCGGGAATGCATCACCGCCGATCGCAACGGAGACACCGCGCCCATGACCGAGGCCGAACTCGAGAAACTGTTCCTGGCTCTCGCCTAGGCACGACGACTCGGGCCTACCGGCCCTAGCTCAGAGCTCGCCCGAGAAGTCCGCGGTAAACCAGCGATCGGGCCGCACGACGAACAGCACGGTGTCGGCGTCGTCGTATCCGCGCGCGAACTCCCGCCCTGCCTCCTCACCGAGATAGCGAATGGCGATGGCTTCCCGTACATCTGCCGAGGCGGGCCGCTCCGTGTCGACAACCGTTCCCTCGACGATGACGTACTGATACGGCGGCTCTTCGTGCTGCACCGTCAGCGTGACCGCGCCGGCCTGCTCGATCAGGCGTGCCTTGCGGTTACCCGCACTGGTATTGATCTGAATGTCTCCACCGGGCGTATAGCCGTACCAGATCGGCACGCTGGCCGGCGGGCGTCCCTTGTCGGCCGCAACCGACAGCACGGCGATGTGCTTGGCCGCGAGAAACTCCTGGCGTTCTGCTTCGGTGAACTGACGTGGCATACCGCGTCAAAACCCACCATCTGTCGGGCTTATTCCCGTACCTGGATTCATCTGGATTTGATCCCCTGAAACAGATTGGTGAGCAAGGCATCCACAAATTCCTCGGTCAGCGGCTGGTCGGGTATCAGCAGCCGGTGGTAGCAGGCGCCCCACAGTTGGTCCACGACGACCTCGGGATCCACCTTCGCGCCGAGCTGGCCGCGGTCCTGGGCCCGACGGATCGCCGTCACCGCGAGGGCACGACGGGGCCCCGAATATCGTTGCAGAAAAGCGGCTTTGAGCTCCGGATCCACTTGGGCCTGACCCATGAGTTCACCGATGATCCCGCCCCCAACCGTGTCCCGGATGACGCCCAGAAACGCATGCAGTTGGATGCGGAGGTCACGCTCGATCTCCCCGGTGTCGGGGAAGCCCAACTCCGGTGCGACCCGCCGGAAGTAGCCGTCGAGCGCGAGAGCCCCCTTGGACGGCCACCACTTGTAGATCGTCATCTTGCTGGCACCGGAAAGGGCAGCGACTTTGTCAATCGTGAATCCACTCATCCCCTCGGCGAACAGCAGGTCGCCCGCGGCCTGAAGTACTTCGTCGCGCACCTCGTGGGCCGGCCGTCGCCCCCGACGCGGCTGCTTCACCTCGTCCCCCGTCGCAGTCACCATCGTCTCCCACTCCTTGCCAACTATGTGTACGTACCGTACATTACATATATGTACGGAACGTACACATAATCAAACAGGAGGGTCTGACGATGAAGATCACGGACAACACGGTGTTCATTCCCGGAGCCACTAGTGGGATCGGCCTGGAACTCGCGCTGGCCTTGCAGGCCAAGGGCAATACCGTGATAGTCGGCGGGCGCCGCACCGAGCTGCTTGAGCGCATCCGCACCGAACATCCGGGCATCTCGACCGTGCAGATCGACATCGCCGATCCGGAGAGCATTCGCACCGCCGCCCAACGGATACTCGCCGACCATCCCAGTGTGAACGTCCTGATCGCGATGGCAGGGATCATGCGCCTCGAAGACTGGCACCACCCCGAGTCATTCCTTCAATCGGCCGAGGAGATCGTCACCACGAACGTGCTCGGTCCGATTCGCTTGATCGCCAACTTCATCGAGCATCTACAGGCACAGCCCGAAGCCACCATCATCACGGTGTCGTCCGGGTTGGCTTTCGCGCCATTGAAGGTCACACCCAGCTACAACGCGTCCAAAGCGGCGATCCATATGCTCAGTGAGTCGATCCGGCTGCAGCTCGCGGACACCCGGGTCGCGGTCAAGGAGCTCCAGCCACCCGCGGTCCGCACAGACCTCATGCCGGGGCAGCAAGACAGTGACTTCGCCATGCCCCTGAAGGACTTCGTCGATGAAGTGATCGACCTGCTGGAGACCCAGCCCGACGCCGCAGAGATCCAGGTAGAGCGCGTGAAGTTCCTGCGCTACGGCGAGGCACGCGGTGACTACGACGAAGTCGTCGCGACGCTCAACGCCTCCGATCCCCACGCTCGCCAGTAACGGGTGTCGCACACCTCACCTGGATACCTGGCTTCGCTCTTGCCAAGATTGAGTGGATGACTGACGAGGCGAGTACCGGCGCACCCGGCACCAAGATCGCGCTGGCACTGGGCGCCGGCGGGGCCCGCGGGTATGCGCATATCGGCGTGATCCAGGAGTTGCGCGAACGCGGCTTCGAGACCTCCGGCATCTCGGGATCCTCGATGGGTGCGCTGGTGGGCGGCTTGGAAGCCGCCGGGGCACTCGACGAATTCACCTCGTGGGCAACATCGCTGACCCAACGTGCGGTACTGCGGCTGTTGGACCCGACATGGACCAGCCCCGGCTTCTTCCGCGCCGAGAAGATCCTCGACGTGGTGCGCGAACTACTCGGCGAGGTCGCGATCGAAGACCTGCCGATCCCGTTCACCGCCGTGGCCACCGACTTGATCGCCGGCAAGTCGGTATGGCTGCAGCGCGGTTCATTGGCCTCCGCCATCCGCGCATCCATCGCGATTCCCGGAATGATCTCTCCGCACGTGCTCGATGGCCGCGTGCTGGCAGACGGCGGCGTTCTGGACCTGATGGCGGTTGCGCCGCTGGCCGGTGTGCACGCCGAGCTGCGGGTGGCGGTGAGCCTCAGCGGGGGCGATGAGTCGCGCCCTCCGGCGCCGCCCCTGGACCCCGAGCCCCGTGAACCGCGTGTGACGACAGAGTGGCTGAACCGGCTGCTGCGCAGCACCTCGGCCCTGTTCGAAACCGATGGCACCGAAACCGCGGGCCAACCAGATCCCGCGGCGAAGCTGACGAGCTTCGAAGTGATGAACCGGACCATCGAGGTCATGCAGTCCTCGCTTGCCCGCATGCAACTCGCGGCGCACCCGCCGGATATCCTCATCGAGGTCCCCCGCAGTGTCAGTCGGAGCCTGGACTTTCACCGAGCCGCCGAGGTCATCGAGGTCGGACGCCGTTGCGCCGCTGAGGCTCTCGATGCGTATGCGAACTCCAACTAACCGCCCCTGATCGCCTCATCCCCTTGGAGGGCACCATGGCCCGCACAGTCTCACAACTCATCGTCGATACCGTGAAAGCTGCTGGTGTTCAACGTATTTATGGCCTGCCCGGCGACTCGTTGAACGGCTTCACCGAAGCTCTGCGCCGCGACGGCACCGTGGAGTGGGTCCACGTGCGCCACGAGGAGGCGGCGGCATTCGCCGCGGGGGCCGAGGCGGCGCTGACGGGCACGCTCGCGGTGTGTGCTGCCAGCTGCGGCCCGGGCAATCTGCATCTCATCAACGGCCTCTTTGATGCCCACCGCAGTCGAGTTCCCGTCCTCGCGATCGCCTCGCACATCCCCAGCGCTGAAATCGGCAGCGGCTACTTTCAGGAAACCCATCCACAGAATCTGTTCGCCGAATGCAGCGTGTACAGCGAACTGGTGAGCAGCGTGGAGCAGCTGCCCTACGTCTTGGACACCGCGATCCGCGCCGCGCTGGACCAGCGGGGTGTGGCCGTCCTGACAATCCCCGGAGACATCCTCAGCGCCAAGACAGATGTGGCGCCACCCTCGGCGCCGATCGTCGCAGGCATTGGGACACGCCTGCCGGACCCAGTCGCCCTGGAGCGAGCCGTCCGCGTGCTGAACGAGTCCAGCGCGGTCACCATTCTCGCCGGGGCCGGCTGTGAGGGCGCCCATGCCGAGCTGCTGGAGGTAGCACGCATACTGCAGGCCCCGATCGTGCACACGTTGCGCGGCAAGGAATTCGTCGAGTACGACAATCCGTTCGACGTCGGCATGACGGGGCTGCTGGGATTCCGTTCCGGGTACGACGCACTCGAGGACACCGAGGTGCTGCTGATGCTCGGGACGGATTTCCCGTATCGACAGTTCTATCCATCGAAGGCCACCGTTGTGCAGGTCGACATCCGCGGTGAACACATCGGCCGTCGTGTCCGGGTGGATGTCCCACTCGTCGGGTCGGTGAAAGACACCTTGCAACAGCTTAATTCGATACTCCTTCCCCATTCCGATGGGAAGCATCTGGAACGCGCGAAAGAGAACTACACGCGTACACGTGCTCAGCTCGATCGGCTGGCGGTGGATGATCGCAATCAGACTCCTGTGCGACCGGAACTGGTCGCGCGCAGGATCGACGAGCTGGCGGACGAGGACGCGGTTTTCATCGCTGATGTCGGCACGCCCGTCATCTGGGCCGCGCGCTACCTGTCCATGAATGGCCGACGGCGCCTGCTGGGTTCGTTCAACCACGGCAGCATGGCGAATGCCGTACCTCAGGGAATCGGGGCCCAAGCGTCACACCGTGGTCGCCAGATCGTCACGCTCTCCGGCGACGGCGGGTTGGCGATGATGCTGGGAGATCTCATCACGCTGACCCAGTCGCAACTGCCCGTCAAGATGGTGGTGTTCAACAACGGCGCGCTCAGTTTCGTGGAGCTTGAAATGAAGGCCGCCGGAATCGTGAACTACGGTACAGCCCTGGATAACCCGCTATTCGCCGATGTGGCGCGGGCGCTCGGGATTCACGGCGTCCGGGTGGAACGCCCCGATGAGCTCGATGCGGCGTTGTCGGATGCGTTCAGTCACGACGGACCGGCCCTCGTGGAGGTAGTCACCGCCCGCCAGGAGCTCTCGATTCCACCGACCATCACCGCCGCGCAGGTCGCGGGCTTCTCCTTGTGGGCGACGAGGACCCTGCTGTCGGGGCGCGGCGACGAGCTCATCGACCTGGCCAAAACGAACCTCGGCGCGCGCCTGCGCCGACGGTAAGTCGCACGAGAGGATTCCCCGGTTTATCCACAAACCGTGGTTTATCCCCAACGGCGGGTTAGTGCGCGGTGCGGCACAGCAGATTCCACTAGATTCAAACATGTGTTCGATTCATTGCCTGACGCAGATCTGATCGATGTGATCACGTCGGCACAGCGTGCCGAGGCGCAGGCGTGTGCCCGGCGACTGGACGCGATCGGTGTGCTCGTCGACCGGCACGCAAACCTGGACAAACCTGACGAGCGTGACCGGCACCCGCTGGATCGCTGGGATCGGATTGCCGCTGAAATCGCTGCGGCGCAGGGCATCACACAGGCGTTGGCCTCTCGTCAGATGCGCTACGCCCAGGTTTTGCGGCACCGTCTCAGCGCCGTCGCTGAACGCTTCGCCGCCGGCGATCTTGACTATCGGACTGTCGCACTGATCGTCAACCGCACCGAACTCGTCGATAGCGACGCGGTGGTGATCCAGTTGGATGCCGCCATCGTGCAGGCCCTGCCGCGCTGGACACGCTGGTCCCATAAGCGCATCACCGTGGCACTCGATGCGCTGGTACTTCGCTTCGATCGGGACGCAGTGCGGCGCAACAGATCCGCCAGCGAGAGTCGGAATGTCGAAATCCGCCCGCTCGGCAACGGGGAACCGCTCGCCGAGATCTGGGGCACGCTGCAAGCCACCCACGCCGTGGCCCTGGACAAACGCCTCGATCTTTTGGCCGACACCGTGTGCCCGGCTGATCCACGTACCAAGGCCCAGCGCCGTGCCGATGCCGTCGGCGCGTTGACCCGTGGTCTTGATCAAATGCGCTGCACGTGTGGACGTCCCGACTGCGCTGGACGCGATATCGCCGATGTCGCGGTCGTTGTCAACGTAGTCATCAACCAATCCACCCTCGATGGCGACGACGACATCCCCGCCCACCTCGCAGGATTTGGGGTACTAGCCGCCGAGCAGGCCCGCGCCGAGACCGCAGGCGCCCGCACCCGCACGCTCACCGATTCCCGCAGCACCGGGTACCGACCCTCAGGCAGCCTTGCTGCCTTCGTGCGATCCCGCGACCAGATGTGTCGATTCCCCGGCTGCGAAGCCGCCGCCGACCGCTCCGATATCGACCACACCGTGCCCTGGGCCGTGGGTGGGCTCACCACCGGTACCAATCTGAAGGCGTTGTGCCGCAAGCATCATCTCCTCAAGACCTTCGGCGGCTGGACCGAGATCCAGGAGCCCGACGGCACCGTGCTGTGGAAGGCGCCGACGGGGCACACCTATGTCACCACCCCCGCCAGCTGGTTCCTCTTCCCCACCCTGACCCGCCAGCGCACCCGGAAACAAGAACGCGACAGTCGGCGTCAGTCAGAACGAAACCTCAACCGCCACCAACGATTACAACGCGAATCGGCCCTGGCCGCACTCGCCGCCCACGACCCGCCGCCCTTCTAGGGCGCCATGGCCTACTCCGGCCAGCTGTTGGCCCGGATCAACTCCACCAGGTCGTCGCGCACGAATGACGGGTCGAAATGCGCGAGCACATCGGCGTTCATGTTGCCGAATGTGCTGCGCGGCCGATGCCGATTGCCCTCGAAGAAGGCGTTCAGAATCCTGTTCTTGAAATCGGGTCGCGGGTGCACCGCCGTCACTGCGTCTAAATCTCTGGCAGACAGCGCATCCCGCTCAATGCCCACCACATCGGTTTCCACCCCCGCGGTAACCAGAGCCACCTCCGGGCTGAGGAACTCAGTGACCCCGGGCGTGGTGTGCAGCGCGATCGCCAGCCACACATTCTGGGCGTCCTCGGCACTCACCCCGCGTTCGGTGAGGAACTCGCGGGCGGCGTTGGCGCCGTTGACCTCGAACCGCAGCTGCGACTCCCGGAAGTCCTCAGTGAGGCCGATGTCATGGAACATCGCACCGGCGTAGAGCAGCTCCAGATCGGGTTTCACGCCGCGACGCTGACCCTGCAGCGCGCCGAACAGATACACCCGGCGCGAGTGGTGAAACAGCAGGTCGTCCTCGGTGTCGCGGATGTACTCGGTGATCTCGCGCGCCAGCGGCGTGTCGGGGATCTCGACTCCGGCAATCTCGGTCATGGCATGTCCTTTGTCTGGTGGAACTCTGTCACCTACGAGTTTCTGGCTAGGTTGCTCGCCGGCGAGAGGCGCCAAGCGGCCGTTGATCCCACAGATCCGGACACGTGCGTGGCTGCGCATCTGCGATCCTGAGGTCATGTCCGACGAACGGCTCATCACGATCGTCGTGTTCGACGGCATGAAACTGCTCGATCTGGCCGGGCCTGCCGAGGTGTTCGCCGAGGCCAATCGATTCGGCGCAAACTACCGGTTGGTGGTGGCCTCGGTCGACGGTAAGGACGTGGCGACATCCATCGGGTCCCCATTCTCGGTGACCGGGACGATCGACTCCATAAAGTCCATGGACACCGTGCTCGTGGCGGGCGGAGACGTGTTGATCGGGCGCCCACTGGACCCCGCACTTGTGGAGGCCCTGACCCGCATACCCGCGCGCTGCCGGCGCATCGCATCCATCTGTACGGGTGCCTTCCTGCTGGCGCAGGCGGGCGTACTCGACCGTCGGCGCGCCACCACGCACTGGCGTCACACCGGCCGGCTGCAACGCGCATTCCCGAGCATCACCGTCGAGCCCGATGCGATCTTCGTCAGGGATGCAAACGTTTTCACCTCGGCCGGGGTGTCCGCGGGTATCGACTTGGCCCTGGCGCTCGTCGAGGACGACTACGGATCGGACATTGTCCGCGAAGTGGCCCGCTCGCTGGTCGTTTATCTCAAGCGCGCGGGCGGACAGTCTCAGTTCTCGGTCTTCGTGGAGTCAGCGCCGCCTGCGGGTTCGGCACTACGTCCGGCAACCGATGCGATCGCCGCCGACCCTGCTGACGATCACAGTGTGCAGAAGCTGGCCGCACGAGCAGCGCTGAGTACCCGACAGCTCACCCGGCTCTTTCACACCGAATTAGGCACTACGCCAGCGCGATACGTGGAGCTCGTTCGAATCGACGCGGCCCGTGGCGCCTTGGATGCGGGAAGCACGGTCGCTCACGCCGCGCGCATCGCCGGGTTCGGGAGCGCAGAGACGCTGCGGCGGGTGTTCGTCAGCGAGCTGGGCGTCTCCCCGAAGGCCTACCGCGACCGGTTCCGTACCGCCGCGCGCTAGTGGCCGCGCGCCACCCAATCGTCGTAGTGCACGATCTCGTCGCCGATGGTGGTCGTGTCGCCATGGCCGGTGTACACCACCGTGTCCGCGGGAAGTGGCCCGAGGCGCCCCGAGATGGACTGCAGGATCGTCGGGAAGTCGGAGAACGATCGCCCGGTGGCACCCGGCCCGCCCTGGAACAGGGTGTCTCCCGAGAACACCGCTCGCAGTTCGGGCGCGTACCAGCACACCGAGCCCGGGGAATGTCCCGGCGTGTGCAGAGCATGCAGTTCCAGGCCGCCGACCGACAGCACCATGTCGTCTTCGACAACGCGGAACTCTTTGTCCTGATGCGTCATTCGCCACAGCATGTCGTCGGCGGGGTGCAGCAGCACCGGGGCGTCCAGGGCCTGACTCAGCTCCGGGGCGACGGTGATGTGGTCGTTGTGGCCGTGCGTGCACACCACCGCGACGACATTGCGTCCGGCGACCGCCTCGATGATCGGCTCTGCCGAATGCGCGGCATCGAAGACCACCACATCATCGCCCTCACCGACGATCCAGATGTTGTTGTCGACTTCCCAGCTGCCGCCGTCGAGCTCGAAGGTTCCGCGCGTGACGACCCGTTCGATTCCGCTCATCCATCGACCTTTCGCATCGTCTCAGTATTGCGGATCGCCCCAGCACCGTTCGATCGCGCGCCACGGATCGGCGAATTGTCCACCCATCCCGCGGTATGGCGACTGAGTTTTCAGCACGGCACGCACGATGGGCGCTGCCAGCCGTAGCGGCCCACGCCTCCAGCCCACCGCAACACTGGTCTCGGAATGCATCGCAGGTAACGAATGTCGCTGGAAGCCGAGAACCTGCTGGGAACGTTCCGTGTCCATCCAATCGGTGACGAACCAGCTGCGATCCTCGTCGGGATCGCCCGGACGCCCTGCCGGAATGCCACCGGCAAGCCCCATGGCAGCGGCCGTTTCCGACGCCACGGTCGACTGGGTGGTGCGATGAGAGCTGTCGCCGCCGATCAGGAAGACCTCGTGCACGTGGCTCGTCGATATCGCGGCGCAAAAGGCCTGCGCGACATCGCGCACATCGACGGTCTGGATTCGGCCGTCCGAGGGAAGCACCGCCTCGAATCGCAGCAGACTGGGGTCGATACTCCAGCGAGGGGCCGCCGTCAGTACCCCGCCAAGACGGAGCACCACCCAGTCCAGACCCGAGGACCGCACCAGATTTTCGGCCGCGACCTTGTGAGCACCGTAGAGGTCGCTGGGGTTGACCGGCGTGTCCGCTGTGAGCAATCCCTTGTCGCGATAGGGATTCCGGGCGCCATACACCGCGACACTGGAGGCCAGGACGAAGCGTGGCAACGACTCCAGGTTCGCGGCAGCGGCCAGCAGGAAACCCGTCGCGCCGACGTTGACCGCTTGTGCCAAGCGCCGATTCGCGTAGCAGAACGGTGGGATCAGCGCCGCGAGGTGCACAATCGCGGTAGGCGCAGTTGACTCGACCAACGACGTGACCTCGGACGCGGACGTAAGGTCCGCCCACCGCATCTCGACCCCGGCCGGAACACGCTGGGCACTCTGAAGGTTCCCCGGGGTGCCCAGGTCCGTCGCAACGACCACGCAACCGCGTGCCGCGAGGGCATCCACGACAGCGGACCCCACCAGGCCGAATGCCCCGGTTACCAGAACACGATCGCTGGTCACGCCAACCTCCAAGTAGACAAGTGTCCAGACACTGAACTGCTCGTGGCCAAGGCCGTGTACAGGTCGGACCGCATCCACTATTACCGAAAATCAGACACCTGTCCAGAATGGTTGTGCGGCGGCACCGCCCTCCGGTAGATCGCTAGTGTTGCGCTATGACAACGGCGTTTGTGTTGTCCGGTGGCGCCAGCCTCGGGTCGATCCAAGTCGGCATGCTGCTGGCCTTGACCGAGGCCGGGGTCGTCCCCGATCTGATCGTCGGAACGTCGGTGGGTGCGCTGAACGGCGGCTGGCTGGCCGCGCGATCCGATATGGACGGCATGAACGCGCTCGCCGACCTCTGGCGATCACTCTCCCGCGGCGACGTCTTCCCCACCAATCTGTACACCGGGTTCCTCGGATTCATCGGCCGTCGTCGCAGCCTGGTTTCCGATTCGGGTCTGCGCCGTCTCTTGAAGGAACACTTGGAGTTTCGCAGGCTTGAAGACGCTCCCATTCCGCTGCATGTCGTGGCGACCGACGTGCTCACCGGCAAGGACGTTCTGCTGTCCAGCGGCGATCCGATCGACGCGATCGCCGCCAGTGCCGCTGTGCCTGCCGTGCTGCCGCCGGTAACTATCGATGGACGGGTCTTCATCGATGGTGGCGTGGTGAACAACACCCCACTCTCACATGCCGTTTCGTTGGGTGCCGACGAGATCTGGGTGCTGCCCACGGGGTATGCCTGCGCACTTCGCGAAGCTCCGAGAGGCGCGCTGGCCATGGCGCTGCACGCCACCACGCTGGCCATCAACCAACGCCTGGCCGTAGACGTCGCCCGCTTCGAGCGGACCGTCGCGCTGCGGGTGGTGCCGCCGCTGTGTCCGGTCCGCATCTCACCGATCGACTTCTCACATTCGGGTGAGCTCATCGACCGCGCGCGTCAGCAGACCCTCAGGTGGCTACTCATGCCGAGATTCAAGATCAATCAGGCAGATCTCCTGGAACATCACCACGACTGAGCACATCGAGCTGTAACACTGGCCGCGTGGTGCTCGACGACACCCCCGAGAAGGGCAGCCCGGCTGCCTCCCGTACCGGGCGTGAGCGCATCCAGAAGCTGGCCAGAGCGGCGCTCAACGCAGATGTCACCGTCGGGCAGCTCGACACCGTGCTCACCGACATGTCCGCCGTTCTCATCGACATGAACGACACGCTTGGTGTCATCGGCGAGCTCACGCCCCGCATGATGCTCGTCGTCGAGCGGATGGAGAACGTGATGACACGCATCGAGCGGATCGTCGGACTCGCCGAGTCGGTGCTCACACCGGTCACCGTCACCGAGTCGGCGGTGCGCGGCGTCCTGGCGTCGTTCCAGAACGAGATCAAGCGACGGTTGGCTCGCCCCGGGAGCTGACTAGAGTGGCGCCATGGAGCTCTACGACGTCATGCGCACCACCTTCGCGGCACGTGAGTTCACCGGGGAACCATTGCCCGACAATGTGTTAGACCGCATCCTCGACAACGCCCGGTTCGCTCCCAGCGGAGGCAATCGGCAAGCCGGACACATCATCGTGATCAGGGACCCCTCCACGCGTGCGGGCCTGATCGAGGCGACCACGCCGGGCGCACGCCGGTACTTCGCGCAGATCGCGGCCTGTGAGTCACCGTGGAATCCGGTCAGTCCCACCCTCGTTGCCCCGGAAACCGTCGCCGCGACCAGGGTTCCCGAGTCGGTTTTCGAACCGCTGCGCACCGCATCGGTGGTGCTGGTCGTGTGCGTGGACCTGAGACTGGTCGCGGCCACGGACCAGGGGCTGGATCGCATCGGCGTCATCAGTGGAGCCTCGATCTATCCGCTGGTGTGGAACATCCTGCTGGCCGCCCGAGCAGAGGGCTTCGGTGGCACCCTGACCACCATGGCCGTGGCGCAAGAGCCCAAAGTGCGTGAGCTGCTCGGCATTCCCGATACATATGCGGTGGCCGCCGTGTTACCCATCGGCAAGCCCGTCAAGCAATTGAGGAAGCTACGACGCAACACCGTCGACGAGTTCGTCACCCGCGAACGCTTTGACGGGGACCCCTACCGCGAGTATCACTCGCGGTAGCGCGAATATCCGAGATCACACTGATTTCCCCAGGCAGCCTGGTGTTTGATCGAATGGACGTGCCAGTCCGCGATCTGAAACGAGCAACCCGTGAACGCACAGGACGAACCGGACACCACACCGGACGAACCGGATACCTCCCTACCCGAGGAGCCAGGAGACGACGCTCTCCAGGAGAGTGCTCCGGCGCTGATCACGGCGGCCGGGCTGGGTGTGGACGGTGAACACGGACCGCTTTTTTCCAGCATCGACCTGGAACTCACCTCGGGGTTTCACGCCATCCAGATGCCCGGCGGACCGGGGCAGCACACGCTGCTACTGGCACTGGCCGGCCGACTCAAGCCCAGCCACGGCACCGTCACCGTGATGGGCGACAGCGACCCGCGTGCGATCCGCCGACACTGTGCCATCGCCGCCTTCGCCGATATCGACGAGCTCGAAGAGACCGTGACGGTCCAGACCGTTCTCGCCGAACAGGTCCGATGGCTGGCACCGTGGTTCTCGCGGGTCCCCGCCGATACCGGACACGACAAGCTGGCCGAGGTGTTCGGTGAGCTCCCGGCGCCGTCCGGAGGCACCTACATCGTCGAACTGTCCGATCTCGACCTGTTCCTCGTGCGCATCGCGCTGGCGCTGCTCTCGGACCGACCCATTCTGGTCGTCGGCGACCTGGAGCAGGTCCGCGACAACGCGCGCCGCGCCACGGCCGTCGAGCGGCTCGGCGTGATCGCCGAGAACCGCACCGTCGTCGTCGGAGTGACCAACCCCTTGGGCATCGACGCACCCGTCCACGACTTGCACGACCACCGCATCCTCACCGGGAGGGACTAACCCATGCTCGCTGGACTCGCATTTGGTTCAGAAATAAAGCGATTCGGCCGCAGCCGAATGACCCGCGCCGCGATCGTGGTCCTCATGCTGCTGCCGCTGGTGTACGGCGCGCTGTATCTGTGGGCGTACTGGGACCCCTTCGGCCACGTCAACAAGATGCCGGTGGCACTGGTCAACGCCGACAAGGGCGCCACCGTCTCCGGCCAGCACGTAAACATCGGCGAGGAAATCTCCAAGAGCCTCACCGCCGACGGCAGCATGGACTGGCATGTTCTCAGTCTCGACGAGGCGCGCAATGGGGTTGACCACGGCACGTACTACTTCATGTTGGAGCTGCCCCCCGATTTCAGTGAGGCCATCGCCTCGCCGCTCACCGGTCAGCCGAAGCAGGCCAATCTGGTCGCCGTATACAACGACGCCAACAACTACATCTCCTCGAGCATCGGCCGCACCGCCATCGATCAGGTGCTCAATGCCGTCTCGACCCGTATCTCCGGCCAGGCCGTCAATCAGGTTCTGTCCGTGGTGGTTTCCTCCGGTGCGGGCATCCAGCAGGCCGCTGACGGCGCTGCGCAGCTCGCGGACGGCGCGGCTAAGGTCGACGACGGTGCGGGGCAGCTCGCAAACGGGCTGCACACAGCCCGGCCCGGATCTGCGCAACTGGCCACCGGCGCCAAGCAGCTCTCCGACGGCATCAACCAGGCCACCGACCCTCTGCTGACCGTCAGTAAGGCGGTCGCGAACATCGGCGGCAGCACCGACAAACTTCAGCAGGGCACCGACGCGCTACGGCAAGCCAACGATCAGATCGACGGCATCGCCAAGGCCCAGGACAACGCCGCCAACGCGCTTACCGCGGTGATCGATCAGCTAGCCGGGCGCCAGGACCCGGCGGCGAACACGCTGCGCGGCATCCAGGACCAGCTGCGCGAACATCAGTTCACACCCCAGGTTCGCCAGCAGCTGACCGATGCGGAAAACGCGTCGATCGCGATGACCGAGACGCTGCGCGGACCCGGCAGCCCGCTGAAATCTGCTCTTGATCAGGTTGGCGGCAAGGGGCAGGAACTCACCAACAAGCTCAACCAGATGCGAAACGGCGCACAGCAGCTCGCCGCCGGAAATGCGCAATTGGCCAGTGGCATCGCCCAAATGTACGACGGCGCACAACAACTGAAATCGGGTACCTCGCAGCTGCGTTCCGGCTCGGCCGAACTGGCGACCAAGCTTGCCGATGGGGCCAAGCAGGTACCCAACTGGAGTGCCCAACAGAAGGACTCCATCGCCGATACCATCGGCGGCCCGGTGCATCTGGAGACCTCGCACGAGAATGCCGCGCCCAACTTCGGTACCGGTATGGCACCGTTCTTCGTCACGCTAGCGTTGTTCTTCGGGGCCTTGGTGCTGTGGATGATACTGCGGCCCTTGCAGAATCGAGCAATCGCCGCGGAGGTACTCCCCATCCGGGTGGCGCTCTCCAGTTATCTACCCGCCGCCACCATCGGGATCTTCCAGGCGATCATCCTGTATTGCGTGGTGCGATTCGCCCTCGGAATGCACGCCGCTCACCCGGTCGCGATGCTCGCCTTCATGGTGCTGATCTCGTTCGCGTTCGTCGCCGCTACCCAGGCCATCAACGCACTGGTGGGTGCGGCTGTCGGGCGCGTACTGCTCATGGCCTTACTGATGTTGCAACTGGTCAGCGCCGGCGGCATGTATCCGGTGGAGACCACCTCGAGACCCTTCCAGGTTCTCCACAAATACGACCCGATGACGTACGGCGTCGACGGGTTACGTCAGCTGATCCTGGGCGGTATCGACGGCAGACTGTGGCAGGCGGTGGTCACCCTGCTCTGCATCGCGTTGGGTGGGCTCCTGATCACCAGCCTGTCGGCCCGGCGTAATCAACTCTGGAATCTGACGAGGCTACTGCCGTCGATCAAGATGTAGCCTGGTCCGCCGCGGCGGCCTTGCGCCGTGACCGCGTCATGGCCAGTCGCCGCTCACGCGTTGTCATCGCACCCCAAACACCGTGTGGTTCATCAGTTCTTATGGCATGGGCCGCGCACGGCTTTCGCACCGGACACTCGTTGCAGATCCGTTTCGCCTGCACCTCGTATTGCTTCCGCAATGCTCCCCGCTGAGTTTCGGCGTGGTAGAAGATATCCGTCGACATTCCGCGACAGACGGCCTTTACTTGCCACTCCAGTTCATCCAGCGCCGGTTCCACGCCGCGAAACTTTGGTCGCGTCACGGCCTTGCCCCAGACCACCCACAAACATTCGGGCGCGTCGATGCCATCCGCATCCACCGAGTCTGGAGCCGAATGCCGGCGGTACGCGATAGCCACTTTGGACAATCCGCGGCGCGGAATTGACCCGACTGGCTCTAGGATTCGCCGGCGCCAATCACTATTGTGCGCGTCCGCTGGGCCACGTCACCTCGGCGGACGGGTGCGGCGACGGTCCAGGCGGCGATTGTGCTCGCCGCGGCAACGGCGAGACAAATCGCGGCATACCCAAGACTGCCGATCGGATCGCCTGCAGTGGTCACACCATTCGCCGCCCCGAAGTACCCGGGCAGCGCGGTCACCCACAGCACCGCCATGACCGCAAGGTAGCTGCCCGCATAGATCAGGATGGCCGGATGCGTGGTGTAGCCGTCCGCGCCAGTGCGCCGGACATCGAGCCACTGTTTGATCAGCACCGGTAGCGCCACCGCTACCAGGGCGATCAGCTCCAGGGCGTAGACGACACCGACCACAGCGGTACTGCCCGATATCGCACCCGCGATGGTGGCAGGCATCGGCAGGACTGCGGTACCGATCGAGGCCAGCACGCCGATAACCACCGTGCGCCAGAGGATCTGAGGACCGGTGAAGGATTTTCCTTCGTCCACATAGCGGCCGACAAACAGCTGCGCGCAGAACGCCAGAGACATCGGCCACAGCGCCGCGAAGACGACCACACTGCCCATCGGCACCGAGTCGAAGAACGGCTTGTTCAGCGGATTGTCCAGAGTCCATTCCCACCAACGCAATTGCGGCCCGAGGTGGTCGAAGATCTCATAGAACGCATGATGGATCACGCCGACGCACGCCGCTCCGATGAGGACGCCATAGCGGCGGAAGACCCCCAGTGTCCGCACGATTTCGAAGGCCACGGTGGCCATCATCGGGTAGATCGCGATGATGTACAGGGGTAGTCGGCCCCACAAAAAATCGACAGTAAAGACGTTGTGCGCGAACATCGTATCGACATGCTCGCTGATGCCGAACGGCCCGGGAAAGTACAGCGGTGGTTCGATGATCAACAGATAGGCGATCGCCCCGAACCACACGACGATGTTCGTCGGATCGTTGTGGCGGCGCAGCCGGATGATCGCGTACACCAATGCCAGCACCGCCCCCGCGATCACGGTCAGCTCCAGGACCGGCAGCGTCCAGTTCTGCAGCGCGAACGGACTGCGGAAAGCGGCGATCCCGCCCGCGGTGTCGCATGAGAAACCCAGCCGCGCCGCCAAGTCGGCAAAGGTCGGCGCACACAGATCAGACACGGTCAGGCTCCTACCTGCGTCACCTGATCGGCCGTGTACCACTGGGTGACCTCATATCCGGCCTCATACCGCGCGAACCATTCGTCGGCCAATGCCGGCAGCTTCTCGTGCGCCGGATTGTGGCCCGGGATCTGGCTGCGCACCGCGCCCGACATGGCGACCATCACCTCACGCACCGGCAGGTGCCTGAAGGCGTTTTCAATCGGCCCGTCGTACGGCGCGTCTCCGAAGGGGAGGCGGTGCAGCAGTGACTTCTTACGCGCTTGCATCCCGAACATCGACAGAGCATCCACCTTGCGGTCCTCGAGAGGAACGTGTTTGTTGAATCCTTCGCACGCGATGCGCAGCACCGACCACACATGCCTGAAGATCGACGGGGCCATCCGCATGCGGTACCACGGATCGTTGGCCACCGCGTCATAGATGATCAGGGCTGAGCTCCGGTGCTCAACCTCCTCGACGAAGTGCCATAAGAACAACGAGGCGACGCGATCATCACCGGGCGCGAACAAGCTGTCGTCGTGGTCCAGCATCAGCTTGAAGACCGGCGTGAAGGTCGCCTCCAGGTCGGCGGTGTACGCCAACCGGTACTTCAATGGCTTATTGGCGGTCAGGTCGTCGAAGGCGGCGATCACCTCGTCCAGGGTTTCCTTGAGGCCCGGGTAACTCTTGATCAGGCCCTTGGCGTGCTGACGATGCCCCATGGAGTGCTGTCCCTCTTGCCGCACGAACGCCTCTGCCTCCTGCGCGATCACGGGATCGGCAATCAGCGGAATCGCCTCGGGAATCATCTGCCCGATCATCTTCTCGAACGCGATCGCCAGAAAGGAGACGGCGTTGGCCATGCTCGAAAACGCGGGGTTGGACTCGTTCCACAGGAACGGCACGTGGTGGTCGGCGAACGCAAACCGCAACTTGCGCACGATGAGTTCCGTCATGGCAGGCACCTCACTTGAACATACAATCAGACATTAATTTGTTGTTCTGTATGATTACTGGATCAATCGAGTGCTGTCAACGGCCGATATGCTGCACAGATGCTGGCGGCCAGAGGACTCGACGATGGCACGTAGGCGCGGATGGGACGGGCAGCCGCCCAGCAGTGACGAGGAGGCTTCCAAGCGGATTGTCGCCGCAGCGGTGCAGCTGATCGGCGAGACCGGCTCGGCGGTAAGCCTCGCCGACGTCGCCGCAAAGCTCGGTGTCATCCGACAAACCGTCTACCGGTACTTCCCCACCGCCGAAGCGCTCATGCATGCCGCTTCCATCGCCTCGGTGGACGGCTTCCTGGACCGGCTGACGGAGGTGGTGCGCGGCATCACCGATCCCGCCGAGGCGCTCACCGAGGGTGTGCTCTACACCTTGGAAGAAGTCACTCGCACACCGCATTTGGCCATCATGATGTCCGAGCCCTACGCACACTCACACACGAGCGATATGACCTCGGATGAGGCTCAGGCGTTCGGTCTGCGCATGCTCGGCCGGTTTGACGTCGACTGGAATCGGTACGGATACGACCATGACGCCAAGCGCGGACTCGTGGAGTTCGCGCTACGAATCATGCTGTCGTTCTTCGTCTCCCCGAATGAAGCCACCCGCTCCCGCGACGAATTGCGGCGCTTCCTCACGCGCTGGCTGGGTGGGGCCATTCTGGCCCAGCCATCTGATTAATCGCGATTTCCGTTTCAACTAAACGTTTATATCGCCTTTCGCAATTAGTCTGGGCGCGCATACCGTCACCATATGAAGCCGATCAATCGACGTACCGTGCTCGGCGGTGTCGGAGTGGCGGGGGTCGCGGCCGTCGCCGGTGCCGGAACCGACCGTGCCTTGTCTTCCCCGCGCTCCCGTGACGACATAAAGGATCAGACCGTGACCGATGACGCCGCACGCTTCGGCGATCCCCGCATCCCCGCCGAACTGAACACCGCCCAACCGCACATGTTTCACCTTGGCGCCCTGGCGCCGCAGACCTTCGACGGTGGCGACCTGCGCCAGGCGCACGAGGGCAACTTCCCCATCCTCACCGGACAGCAGGCCAGCATCGTCATGGTGACCTTGCAGCCGGGCGGAATCCGGGAACCGCACTGGCATCCCAGCGCCTGGGAAATCAACATCATCACCGGCGGCGTCGCGAAATGGACGCTGTTGGACCCCGAGGGACATAGCGAAACCTTCGACGCTCAGGTGGGCGATGTGGTCTTCGCACCCCAGGGATCGTTGCACTACTTCGAGAACAAGGGCACCGAAGACCTCAAGCTGCTGATCGTGTTCAACGCGAGCACCGCAGAAGGCAAGGACGACATCGGCATTGGCGCATCGATCAGCAAGCTCCCACCCGATGTCCTCGCCGCCGTGTTCGGCGTGCCGACGGAAACCTTCGCGAAGTTCAAGAAGATCGACGAGTCCATCACCATCCTGCGCAGACCTACCGCGTAGCACCCCCCGACACGTAGGCGCCCATCGCGCGTTCGCCGACATTAGCCTTACTCCACGGGCAGCGGTCGGTGCGCGTTATGGAGGAGAAGGTGGCCACATCCCGGCGCCGTCGTGTGTCCTTAAAGGTCCGGCGCGCCTTGGTTCTCAGTCACCGCTGGGTCGGCCTGGTCTGCGGGCTCCTTGTTGTGGTTGTCAGCACCAGCGGCGCCCTGCTCGTGTACCAGCCGGAGCTGATCCGAGCGCTGCACCCCGAGATGTTCCACGCCACAGTCGCCGACAAGCCGGTCGGCTTCACGCAGGCGATGGACGCGGTCCAGTCGCGCTACCCCGACATTCAGCTCGCGAACGCGTCTCTGAAGAACGGCGTGTACCTGCTGAGCGCCTCGACCGACACACACGACACGTTTTTCGTCGATGCGGGGACCGGCCTGCTCAACGGGCGAATGGACCTCGGCAAGGGCGTGCTGGGGTTTCTGGTCAATCTGCACGACTGCGGTTTCACCTGCGAGGACTACAGCGGCTATCTGCCATTCCTCGCCCAGCCTTGCCCGCTGGCACAGGTGAGCACCTTCTCTGGATTGTCCTGGGGAGCAGCACTACTGGCGGTCGCCGCGCTTATCCTGCTACTGCTGGTGATTCCGGCGCCGTTCATCTGGTGGAAGGCAATCCGCAAGCTGCGCAATGCTTTGCGTGTCCGCTGGAGGGCGGGGCGATTCGCTCGCGACTTCGACCTGCACGCCCTTATCGGCATCGTCGCCATGGTGCCGCTCCTGGTCTGGGGGCTGACCGGACTGCAATTCGAGATGCCCGGACTCACCGCCCTTTGGTACTCAGTGACCGGCGGCCAGGTTACCGAGAACACCTTCACCGCGGGGTCCGGCGATCAGAATGTCACCGTCGAACACGCCATGGCGGCAGCCAAGAACCAGTTCCCGGGTTCTGAGGTGACCTGGATAGGCATGCCGGACAACGAGAATTCCTTCTACACCATCGACCTGCTGGATCGGGACGGGCCGGATCTACGGGCCTACAGCCATAACTACCACGGGAATCGCTCCGTGGGCGTAGACGCTCACGACGCCGGGCATGTGCAGATCCTGCGCGGGAAGCCGGCCACCCCGTCGAACGCCATCGCCGACGAATGGGCCAGCTCTGCCGCCCATTTCGGCCTTGCCGTGAACGGCTACTGGCGCGCGATCTGGTTCGTCCTCGGCATGGCGCCGCTGCTGCTCGCCATCACCGGCTTCAGCACCTGGCACTGGCGCCGCCGAGCCCGTCTGCGTGCTCGCGTCAGGACCGCACAGATTCCCGACGCGGGCGCGAAAGCACCCGGGTCGGCCACCAGAACCACGTCCCCAGCAGCCGAACGAGTGCGGGCACGATGAACGAGCGCACGATCAGCGTGTCGAGCAGCAGGCCGATGCACACGGTGGTGCCCACCTGGCCGATGGTGCGTAGATCACTCGACAGCATCGCCAGCATCGTGAAGGCGAACACCAAACCCGCGGAGGTCACGACGCCTCCCGTACTTCCCAGCGCGCGGATGAGTCCGGTGTTCAACCCGGCGTGGGTCTCTTCTTTGAGCCGGGCGATCAGCAACAGGTTGTAGTCCGAGCCCACCGCCACCAAGATGATGAACGTCAGCGGCAGGATCAGCCAGTGCAACGGCAGACCCACCAGGTGCTGCCAGATGAGCACCGATAGGCCAAACGCGCCTGCGAACGAGAAGGCCACCGTGCCAATAATGACGAAGGGCGCCACCAGACTTCGCGTGATGACCATCATGATCAAGAAGATGAGTGTGAAGGCCGCGATCGCCGCGATGAGCAGATCCGATGCGGCGTACTCCTTGATGTCCTTGTTGTTGGACCCGGCGCCGCCGATATAGACCTTTGCCCCGGCCAACGAGGTTTCCTTGAGCGCCGTCGTAATGGCATCGGGGAACTCGTTGACGTGCTCGATGCCTTCCGGGCCCATGGCATTACCCACGTGGGTGACGATGAACCGGGCCGCCTTGCCATCCGGTGACATCATCAGCGCCATACCGGTTTTGATGTCCTCATTGTCGAAAGCTTCGTGCGGTATGTAGAAGAAGTCATCGCTGCGGGATGCGTCGAAATCGTTTCCGACGTTGATCATGTCGTCGAAGGTCTGGTCCGTCGCGGTGGACTGCAGATTGGTCTGGCCATAGGTGTTGACGATGAGGGCCTGCAGCGCTTCCTGGTCATTGGCCGTCAGCTTCAGTAGCGCAACCATCTGCGGCAACAGTCGATCGACGGCCTCCAGGGAGCCCACCGCATCCTTGATGTCGGCCGCCAGCTTGTCGATGCTGTCGAGCATGTCGAACAACGATCTGAAGGACAAGCACACGGGAATGTCGAAACAGTGTGGTTCCCAATAGAAGTAATTGCGCAGCGGACGCATGAAGTCATCGAGGTTCGAGACCTTCTCGTTCATGTCTTTCGTGACCTGTTGCATGTCCTCCATCGTCACGACGGTGTTATGCATTTCGTCCGCAAGCTTCTGGGTCAGGTCGACGGTCTGCCGTAGAACCGCCACAGAGTGCGCCATGATCTGGGCCTGCTTATCGGTGTTGGCGTTCTGAGCCTTCGTGAACGGGAGCTGCTGGCCGTTCCCGCTGCCCTGCGTGGTGAACAGGTAAGGCAGAGAGGCATGTTCGAGCGCACGCCCCATCGGCCTGGTAATGCTCTGCACCATCGCGACACCGGGAAGCCGCACCAGGCTCTTGGAGACACGGTCCAATGAGATGAAATCGGCCGAGTTGCGCATGTCGTGATCCGACTCGACCATGAGCATCTCGGTGAACAACTTGCTCGGCGGGAAGTGCCGGTCCGCGGCCGCAAAACCCTCCTTCGCGGGGGCATCCGACGGTTGATAGGCGCGATCGTCATAGCTCACTTGATAAGTCGGCACAAAGACCGCGCCGACAAGGACCGCGGCGGCACTTGCCACCAGGATGGGCTTGGGCCAACGCACCACGCTTGCGCCGATGCGCCGGTACAGACGCGCCTTGGCCCGTTGTTTGGGATCGAAGAGCCCGAACAGGCTGCCCAGGTGCAGCATCGCCGGCCCGAGCGTAAGCGCTGCCGCGATGGTCAAGAGCATGCCGATGGCAACGGCCGGACCCATGGTGTGGAAGTAGTTGAGCCGCGCGAAACTTAGGCACAGGCCCGCGCCCGCGATCGTCAATCCTGAGCCGATGATGACGTGAGAGACGCCGCGGTACGCCGCGTAGAAGGCGTCCTCGCGACTCATCCCCGCGTTCCTCGCCTCGTGGTATCGCCCCAACAGGAAGATGCCGTAGTCCGTCCCCGCACCCAACGTCAGGGAGATGACGATGTTGACGGCGAATGAGGACAGCTCGATGTATCCAAAGTGCCCGAGAGTGGCGACAACTCCTCGCGCAACCAGCATCTCGACCAGAACGCCGAACAACGGCACCAGCATCGTGGTGACGGATCGGTACACCATCAGCAGCATGAAGATGATGAGGAAGATCGTCACGATCGTGATGTTGTTCAGGCTGGAGTTCGCGACGCTCAACGTGTCCGACGCGAGGGGTGCCGCACCGCTGACATAGATCTTGAGGCCGGGTGGTGGCGTGTCCTTGTCGATCAAGTCCTTGACCGCGTCGACAGATTTGTTCGCCTGCATCTGGCCGATATCGCCTGCCAGGCGCAGCAATACAAATGCGGACTTGCCGTCCAGGCTCTGCGCCCCGGCCGCGGTGATCGGCTTTCCCCAGGTGTCCATCACGTACTGCACGTGCTCGGTGTCGTTCTTGAGCCTGCGCACCAGGTCGTCGTAGTACTGGTGATCGGCCTCGCCGAGCGGCCGATCGGCTTCCAGAACCAACATGGTCAGGCTGGTGGATGTGGATTCCTGGAACTTCTCCCCGATCTGCAGCATCGCCCGCTGAGACGGCGCGTAGTGCGGGATCATCGGTCCCGCGAGCTCTGCGGCAACGTCTTCCACGTGCGGCACAAACGTATTCGTGGTTACCGCGACGATGGCCCAGAAGACGATGATCGGCACCGCCAGGACACGGACCATCCTGGCGACGAAGGGCTTCTTCTCCCGATGCTCGCTCATGCCGACTTCACCCTGCACATGACGTTCGCATCCGCATGGTCGTCGGACATTTCATCGCGGACCACATCATTCACCCGTATCCGGCAGCCGACCTGCCCCCCACGCACCTGTACCGAGATGCTGCCCGACACCACTGTGAGAGTCGTTGTCTCCGTGTGAGACCACGGCAACGTGGTCACGTCAACCTGGTGCGGATGACCGTCGATATCGACATAGCTCAACATCCCGCCATTCCCGACCGTGCCGAAGACCTCGTAGGTGAGCGTCTTGGGCGTGAACTCCGGCGGCGCCTGTGGCGGATTGACGGTGAGCACGGGCCCGGGGGCGGACAACTCGTGCACCTTCAACATCGAACCACCGGCCACTCCGAGCGCGATGACTGCGACCAGAGGCATCCAGGCTCGTGCCAGAACCGTCCTGCCAACCGAACGTGGGCTCACCCGACCGCCTTCCCGCACCTCACGTCACGAGCATGTCAACGGAACTGACATAAGTACGGTCGGAAATGTTATCAGCCCAACCTGGGAATGCGAACGGCAACGTTGACCGCCCCCGAAGTCCGTCAGATCAGCGTCAGGACGCGTGTGGCAGCCGCCCCTTCAACCGCCGCATCCTGAGTACTTGTGCCGTGATGTTGATCGACGAGATCATCGGAATCACCCCGAGAAACGTCCGCTCGGAGGGCGTGGCCCCGTGCAGTTGCTCCAGGCTGCCGAGCACGTAGAAACAGCCCAGGCTGAAGATCGTGGCCGGAATGGAGAACGCCCACAATGACCCCCGGTCGGTGATTGCCTGCCGTGCGAAGTGGAGCTCGTCGGCCGACATCGGCTCCCTCTTGCGCACCTTCTTCAGCACGAATGGGTAGCCACCAACCTGGTCCGCCAGCGGTGATGACCCGCGGGTCCTCAGCCGCGTGGTGTACACGAACATGCACGTGGCGAAGGTCAGTAGGGCCACGAAGGCGAGAATCGCCAGGTACCCAAAGAGGTGCCAGTTATGCCCCAAGAAGTTCCAGTTCATCACACCATCCCTTTGCCCCGCCGTCGAGGAATCCCTTTGGAGATACTCGGGGTTTCCCCGGATCAAGTCAAGGCTCCTGACACTGCCTGCCGCTCGTATCGTTATGCCGACAGCGGGTTGCCGGTGTGTTGTACTGGCGAGATGCCCGAGTCTCGCGAGCTCAACGAGGTGGTCGATGCCGCGATCGAGCAGTCGCTCCTCGGGGGGCCACGCAAGTACACCCGCTCCCAGGTAGCCGAGCTCTCCGGCGTGCCCGTCGAACGTGCCCGGAAGCTATGGGTGGCACTGGGCTTCGCCGCGGCGGAAGGCGACGACGACATCGCGTTCACCGATGCCGACGTCTCCGCGATCCGTACCTTCGCGGCACTGGGAACGACGACGGCGACCAATGAACAGAGCCAAGTCGCAGCCGCCCGAACGCTCGGTCAGGCCATGGCGCGGTTGGCCGAGTGGCAGGCGGACCTGCTCACGCGCGAGGTCGGAGATCGCATTGCCGCCGAAGGCGACCAGTTCGCGCCCGGGTCAAGCGTCGATGCCGTCACCCAGACCATCTCGACACTGACGGCGTTGCAGGATTACGCATGGCAGCGGCACCTGGCCGCAGCCCTCAGTCGATCGCATGAATCCGGCAGCACCACAAGACAATTACTCGTCGGTTTTGCCGACATGGTGGGCTACACACGCCTGTCCCGCCACCTGGACCCCGATGAGCTGACCAACCTCCTGGAGACATTCGAGACCGCGCTCACCGATGCGATCACCACACACGGTGGCTGGGTGATCAAGAACGTCGGCGACGAGATCATGTTCGCGGCCGGGGGCGCAGAAACGGGCGCGCGTATCGCGGTCGCGATGAACGCGGCGATCACCGAAGCAGTACAGAGGATTCCGGACATGCCACAGATACGCGTGGGCCTGGCCCACGGACAGGTACTCGTGCGCTTCGGCGACCTCTACGGCACAGTGGTCAACACCGCCGCGCGACTGACCGGCGTGGCGCGGCCCGGAACGATCCTTCTCGACGACGCCGCCGCAGCGGCGTTAGGAGACAACGGCGAGTTCGTTCTCCGTCACCTGCGCGGCGTGCGCGTCAAGGGGTTCTCCCGGTTGGGTTCGCACGTATTACGCACGCGCAGACGCTGACAGTTTTCCCAACAAAGAGATACGAGAGGACATCACGTGGCCCAGTACACCGAAGAGACGGTCTTCGAAGCTCCCCGGGAGATCGTCTACGAGCTGCTTGCCAACCGCGAAGGGTACAACGAGTTCCTGCCCTTCACCGTCACCTTGGTGCGCCCCGGGACCGCCGAACGCCAAGGCGTCGGCGCAGTTCATCGCATCGGTGTCGGGCCCGTTGGCGTCAAAGAGGAGATCGTCGAGCTCGTTGAAGGCGAACGCATCCAGTACCGCGTCGTCGGCGGTCTACCGGTGCGCTCACACGTCGGGACTATCAGCCTCACCGACCACCCCAGAGGGACAACCGTGCACTACTCGATGGAGTCCACACCGCTGATTCCGGTGCCCGACGCGCTCATGGTCTGGGTACTGCGCAAGTCGATGTCGGGCCTTGTCGACGGCGCACAGCGCGAAGCCGCCCGACGCTCGTCGGGTTAGAGTCGCGCAGTGCCCAGGATCAGCGCCTCTTCTGTGGAAGAACACCGCGAACAGGTGCACCGTCGGGTCTTCGAGGCTTTCGCCGGTTTGATGGCCGAACAAAGCTTCGACGCCATCACGATGGCCAAGCTGGCCGCCGCAGCGGGAATTGGACGCACCGCGATTTACCACCACTTCGCCGACAAGGACGCTGTCATTGTCGAATTCGCCTCACATGAGACCAGCCGTTACCTCGACGGTCTCCACGCCGCGCTTGCCGACATCGGTGATCCGGCACAGCGGCTGCGGATCTACATCCGGCACCAGCTCGAGACCGGCCAGCAGTTTCACATGGGGTTAGGCAGCCAGCTGTATGGCGCACTGTCTCGGGACGCCACCGTCGCGATCCGCGACCATGTGGTGGCCGTCGAGAAGGTACTGCGTGAAATCCTGACGGATGGGGTAGTCGCAGAGGTATTCGTCGTTGAGGACCAGTCGGCGACGGTGTCATTAATCCACGCGTGCCTGGCGCCTCGGCACCTACCCAACGCTGCGATCGAACGATTCGTGTTGCGTGCCCTGGGGACAACCCCGTAGGCCCCACTTAGGCACGACGCCATGCTAGGTTTCTGACATCTTGTCAGGATGATCTTGACAAGATGTCAGGTAAATCTCAAGGTCAGGACATCCGCCGCATGACCCTCAGCTCCCCCACGGTTCCCCAAGCAGCCGAATCGCTTTCGTTGGCCATGCGTGATGGTTCGCGCGCCGAACATGACGCCGCCGAGCAGTCGCCGTTCGTCTCCGAATTGCTTGCCGGCAGAGTCAACGCCCTCGGATACGTCGACTACCTGTTGCGACTGCGGGTGGTTTACACCACTCTCGAAGACGCCGTGCGGGCACGTCGTGATGACCCACTGATTGCGGCCGTTTATGACCCGGCACTGGAGCGGCGTGACGCCCTCGACGCCGACCTGGAGTACTGGGCCCCCGATGCTTCCCGCCAGGTGAATTCCACGGCAGCGCAAAACTATCGAAATCGGATGACCCATGCCGACGGCAGTGGGGCGGTGCTGGCGCACCACTATGTTCGATACTTGGGTGACCTCTCCGGCGGCCAGGCCATCGGCCGCATACTCGACCGCGTGTTCGGCCTCGGCGGAGCCGGTCTGTCGTTCTACGAGTTCCCGATGCGGCCGAAACCGTACAAGGACGCGTACCGCGCCCGCCTGGACGAACTAGGGCTAGACACACAGGAGCAGGCGCGAGTAGTCGACGAGGTCAAGGTCGCGTTCGGGCTCAATCAGGCACTGTTTGACGAATTAGCCGCAAATCTGTCCGCGTACCGACGCTGAACACGCCACCTGCGCTGCGACGCCCTACCGGCCACCACACAGAGCCCGATGCATTCAGCGCGCAAATTTGAGTAATGGATAATACATAATTCCGGGACGAGAATTTATGCGGGAAGTCCATTTCCCATATCTTTACCTAACCATACTTTCTTTCCCCCATCCGCCGTCTTGACGCAGAATTTCTTGACATACGGAGTGGACTGCTACGCCGCAAGAAGCTCGCAATGAACACGTTTAGATCACAGTTCCGCCTCAACAAGAGAAGCGACCAGGCGTAACCAGAATGGCCTGGTGAGCTGGTAGTTAACAATAAGAATCCGGTAAAAGAGTCGGGTACCCGAAACCCGCTAAGTCACAGACGCAGCCCCTTTTCCATATCAGGTTCATAACCTGCCGGGCCTCGTCTGGACCCATTTTCTGTGGCGCTATAAAGTTCAACCAGAGAATTTCACCCGCGTGATTTACACGCATAAGCTAGGGAGTCGGGTCGGTGGCTATCAACCTCGATCGAATGGTTATTCAAATAATTGCCGGCGCTGGATTTGGCGTGGCCGCCGTGGTGGTGAGCCCCTCCGCGACCGCGGCCCCTGTGATCGTCGGGCACTACGTCATTGACGACGGCGCCGGCGGCACCGGTAAAGGTGCGCTCGTCGGCGCCCCCGCCGCAGGAGCGGCACCCGTAGCCGGTGTACCGA
The DNA here is from genome assembly GCF_004924335.1 of Mycobacteroides salmoniphilum. Lineage (NCBI taxonomy): Bacteria > Bacillati > Actinomycetota > Actinomycetes > Mycobacteriales > Mycobacteriaceae > Mycobacteroides > Mycobacteroides salmoniphilum. The sequence goes on from NZ_CP024633.1 coordinate 4,689,693, forward strand.
TTCTGCCGGGGCCAGTCGCGGCACCCGCCGCGCCTGTCGTTCCGGCAGCACCCATTGTCCCGGCCGCGCCGGTTGTTCCTGCGGCACCGGTGGTTCCGGCGGCACCCGCCGTCGTTCCCGCCGCCGCACCCCTGGATGGTGCGCTGGCCGCGGGCCCCGTCGCCGGTAAGGGCGCACCGGTCGGTTCGACGGTTCCGGGTGGTCCGACACCGGGTGTTCCGACTCCCGCCGGCCCGCAGGACTGATCGCCACACCCGACTCTCAACCATGATGCCGAGGCTCCCGAAAGGAGTCTCGGCATCATTGTTTTCCGCTAAATATCAAGGGCTGCAGCGGGTTTCAATCCCGTAGTGCGACTACTCCTGCACGACTACCGGATCACCGATGTTGACGTTGTTGAAGTACCACTCGGCGGCCGCCGGAGTCAGGCTGATGCAGCCGTGACTGACGTTCTCGTAGCCCATCGCCGGCACTGCCCACGGAGCCGAATGCACGAAGAGGCCGCGGTTGGTGAAGCGGACGGCGTTCTCCACGTCGATTTTGTAGCCGTCGGGAGCTGTGACAGGAATGCCCACGCTGCTGGAATCCATCAGCACCGAGCGTTCCTTCCCCAAGACCGAGTAGGTGCCGACGGGTGTCGGATACTCCGGCCGGCCCATGGAGGCCGGGAAGACCCCTTCCTCTCCCAATCGGGGAAGGTGATGCGGCGCGGGCAGTCCCGTCGAGCCGTCCGATGGTCGTCTCCACACTCCTTCATAGGACACTGTGAACGTGTGCCGCGAGATACTCGCGATACCGATCAGGGCAGGGCCCGTCGAGATCTCCGCGGGCTTGCCACCCACCATCAGCCTCACCGTGCTGTGTGAAGGCCAGAATCGGTCTGGAACCCATTGCACGACGTTGTCGTCGATCCATTCGTACGTGCCCGTCATGGCGGGTGTCGACGTGATCCCCAGCGCCCGCTCGGCGGCCTGCCGGTTGGCGATGGGCCCGTTGAGCGTCACCACCACGGGGTGCGCGATACCCACGAGCGTGTCCGGCGTGGGCGCGATGGATCTGACATCTAGATCCAGCGGCAGGCTCACCGCCGTGGTCTCGACGCCGGTGGCATGCCCGGCCAGCGTCGCCGCGACCACGGATACCGCGACAACCATGTGAAGAACTGTCCTCATCGACCCGACCCCTCTGGGATGACCACTTCGTCATGAACGATGTGATCGTATGGACGTGTCAGGGCCGGAAGTAGCGGGCGCGCTTGCCGTTTCGGTAACGCGTTCCCCACGGTTTGATAACGAAAAAGTCAGTGAAACAGGCCCGCTAACTGGTCCCGGTAAATCCCCAAATTATGGGGTCTCATCAGGCGTTTTCCCCAGAGATGAGGGCCGTCAACAACGGGGACATCAGCGCGACAATCTCGTCGTCGCTGGCGGCCGCCAGATCGGGCATCCGCAAGAGGTACCGCTGACTGGCAATCCCCATCAATACGGCACTTAACAATGCAGCTCGTAGCCGCGCGTCGGGCTGCTCGATGGTGGCCGCCACCGAACTCACCGCATGATCGGTGACCTGTTCGCGCAGCAGTTCCAACGCATCCTCGCTGGTCATGCTGTTGCGGAGTAGAACTGCCATCGGGCCGTTCGGCTCGGCGGCCCATCCCGAGAGCAACCCACGCAGGTAGTTCTCGGCCGTCTCCGCCGGGTTCGGCACCGTCAGCTCCTCCACCGGGATCGTCCAGCTGACCGCCTCTCGGAAGAGGTTGCTCTTGCTCCCGAAGTACTGGATCACCGACGACTTATCCACGTCGGCTGCGGCCGCGATGCCCCGAATCGTGGCCTTCTCGTACCCGACCTCGGCGAACACCCGCCGGGAGGCCGACAGGATTCGTTGCCGCGTCCGCTGTCCCTTGCGCTCGGGCGGTGGTGAAGACATAGACACATCCTCGCAGGAACAAAAGTAGACAACCGTTGAGTTATTGTGGACAAGAGTACCGAGAAGAAGGGACGAACGGATGGCACACGTAATCGACTGGGATGGCGCCTACCGGAAGGACCGACCGGCGTGGAACATCGGCGAACCACAACCCGAGTTCGCCGCGCTCATCGACCAAGACGGGATCGTTCGGGGCGAGGTGCTCGATGCCGGCTGCGGCTACGCCGAACTGGGACTTGCCTTGGCGGCGCGTGGACACACCGTCGTGGGGATCGACCTGACACCTACCGCGGTCGAGGCCGCCACGGCCGCCGCCGCCGAACGCGGTCTGCGCACCGCCACCTTTCACCAGGCCGATATCAGCGCATTCACCGGCTACGACGGCCGCTTCGCCACCATCTTCGACAGTGGTCTGCTGCATGCGCTGCCCGCAGAGCTGCGCGACGGGTACCTGCGGTCCGTTCATCGTGCGGCGGCGCCCAGCGCCTCGTTCTACATCCTGGCGTTCGGCACCGGCGCGTTCGGAGACCACGATGGCCCCGCGCCCACACAGTTCACCGAAGACCAACTGCGCGAGATTGTTTCAAAGCACTGGCAGGTCGAGGGTATCCGCCCTGCCAGTCTCCAGGCGGGAATCGGCCAGGAGGGTGTGCAGTTGCCCGGGCATCTCGTGATCGCCCGCAAGGCATAAGGGAGCCAGGCGATGGCCTTCACCCCGAGTGAACAAGAATTTCTGCGCCAACAGCCCATAGGTCGCCTGTGCACCATGGGCGCCGCCGGCGATCCGCAGATCAGACCGGTCGGTGTGCACCTCGGTCCGGATGGAACGGCGATAGACGTCGTTGGTCACGCGCTGGCCTCAACGCAAAAGTGGCGCAACGTGATCGGAAATCCACGCGTGGCCTTCATTGTCGACGAAGTGATCTCGGTGAAACCTCCGCGAGCGCACGGCATCGAGGTCCGCGGGACGGCGCAGGTGATGCCCGGTCAAGGCAGCACCGACGGCGGGCTGAGCGGCGACATCATCCGCATTACGCCGCACCGGATCATCTCGTGGGGAATCGACGGCCCGCAGACCCGCGGGAGAAAGGCCTAGGCGCTACCGCACGCTATCGGTCATGCTCAGCGGTATGCCTGTGACGATCGAGACGCACGACCGGGTCTGCGTGATCCGGATGGATCGGCCCGCGAAGCGCAACGCCATCAACCCCGAGATGACGCTGGCGCTGGACGCCGCCCTGAACGAATTCGAAGACGACGCGGGCCTGTGGGTGGCCGTGTTGACCGGCTACCGCGAGGGCTTTTGTGCGGGTACCGATCTCGCCGAGACATCCGGCCCGCGCACCGCGCGCGGAGGAGAGTACGGGGTGATCCGGCGCTCACGCCGTAAGCCGCTGATCGCCGCCGTCGAGGGAATGGCCCTGGGTGGCGGCATGGAAATCGTGCTCGCCTGCGATCTGGTGGTGGCGGCGGTTTCGGCGACCTTCGGACTGCCCGAGGCCCGCCGGGGGGTCATCGCCACGTGCGGCGGCCTGTTCCGCGCGCAACGTGCACTGCCGCTGAACATCGCACGACAGATACTCCTCACCGGCGATCCGATCACGGCGGATCGTGCCTACCAGCTGGGGCTGGTGAACGAGGTGACCGAAAGCGGCGCAGCCCTGGAGTCCGCGATCGCCCTCGCCCAACGGATCGTGCTCAATTCGCCTGTGTCTGTTCAAGAAAGCCTGCGCGCGACGCACCAGGGGTTCAACCAGGCTGACGAGGCCGGGTGGGCGGACACCGAGACCGCATTCGAAGCAGTGCTGCAGTCCGCGGATATGGCGGAAGGGATCACCGCGTTCTTCGAACGTCGACCACCTCAGTGGACCGGCAAGTAGCCCCGCCTTTACCGTCCCGCGTTACGCGCCAGATCGATCGCGAACTGGTTCACGAAGGTTCCGGCCCGAGGATCCCCGCGGTCGCATGAACCGTCGGATTCCCCGGGACGCTTGACCCACAGATAAGCGTCAACGTTGGGGCTCGCGGTGGCCGTGGTGGGCGGGGTACCCAGGGCACGACCACTGGGGTTGCACCAGTAGAGCGCGTCAGCGGTGGGCCCCGCTCCGTTGCGCGAGGTGTCGATCACGTAGTGCGCGCCGTTCGTCATTCCGGAAATCGCGTCGCCGTATCCGATTTCCTCATCAGTGGTGAAGAAGTTCGCGGTGTTGAGGCTGAAGCCTCGCGCCTTGGCGATGCCGACGTCATTGAGCCGGGCGGCCATGGTGTCAGCACTCACCCAACGCGAATGGCCACCGTCGATGTACACGGCAGAGGCCGGATTACGGGTCAGTGTGTCGACGGCGTACCGCATCAACTCAAAGCGTTCCTGGCGTTGACCGGCCGACAGACAGTCGGCCATCGCCAGTGCGTCGGGTTCGAGGATGATCACTGCCGGCCCTGAACCCACGGCAGACGCGACGCCATCGATCCACCCTCGGTAAGCATCGGCCGACCCGAAGCCCCCGGCAGCGAAGCTGCCGCAGTCGCGGTGCGGGATTGCGTACAGAGCCAGTACCGGCGTGGCGCCGGAAGCCTGCGCCGCACTGATGTACTTCGCGTCCACGCTGGGAGTCGAGACGTTATCCATCCAGTACGCCTGCGGCGTGTTGGCGATGGAGGTCAGCTCGGCGCTTCCCGCACCCTGCGCGGCGCGCATGGCCGCCGAGTTCGGATTGACGTAGAACCCCTGACCATCCAACGGGTTGTCCGCCCTGGCCACCGGGCCAACGAACAGACCCAGGCACGTAACGGCCAGGATGGGGGCGATCCGTCGTGCGAGGACACCAGCAGCTGAGGAAATCACCTCAGAAAACTAGCGGTATCACGCCCGCGAGCGCCATTCGGCCCAGGGGCAGATCTCGTGCGCTACCTGGCAATGGCGTGCGGCGGGTTGTCTACTTCCTGCTGGTCCTCACAAGCGTCCAACTCGTTGACGAGCACACAGTTACTCCCACCGTCCTGCTGGTTAGGCGGGTCCTGCTCGCAATCGCCAAACTCATTGACCCGCTCGCACATCGCGCGAGTTGTGGGCACCGCGTATGCGGTGGGAACCGAGACGTGAAAAGTGCCCGCGATCACGGCGGCACATGCCGCGGCAACGACGCCTCCAATATTGGCCATAGTGCCTTCCCTTCTTCCTACGGGCACAACCCCCCGATCACGGTTTCTCGGCAGCGACGACACCTGAACACGGGCGGTGACCACCCATTTTACAAAGCAATGGCCGCGCTGATGGCCGATTGAGACACGGATCGGCGTCTATCTAGCCGGGGTCTGCGCGCTAGTGTGCTTGCGTCGGCCTCAGCGAACAGGCCGACAGGAAAGTTGGACAACTCATGACTGCACCAGCAGAAGCGTCGACGCTCGAAGCGCGCGTCGGCCACTACTACCAGATGGACGGCCCCTACCTGGTCGGCCGCGAGAAGGTGCGCGAGTACGCCCGCGCGGTGCAGGACTATCACCCCGCCCACTGGGATGCCGCCGCTGCCGCGGACCTGGGCTACTCAGGTCTGGTGGCCCCGCTGACGTTCACATCCACCCCCGCCATGGCCTGTAACCGCCGCATGTTCGAATCCGTGGTCGTCGGTTACGACACCTACCTACAGACAGAAGAAGTCTTCGAACAGCACCGGCCGATTGTCGCCGGAGATGAGCTGCATATCGACGTGGAACTGACATCGGTACGCCGGGCCGCGGGCAGGGATCTGATCACCGTGACCAACACCTTCACGGACACGGCCGGCGAGCGGGTGCACACCCTGCACACCACCGTCGTCGGCGTCACCGCCGACGAGATCAATCCGGGGACGATGGCGGCCGTGCAGAGGGCGATGATGCACGACGTGGACTTCTCCGGCGTCGGCGCATCGGCGCAGGCCTATGAGAAAACCGTGCGACCCGCGGGCGAGGTTCGGATCTCCGCGGACACCACGCGGACACCGGGCACGCCGTCCTTCGACGACGTCACGGTCGGCGACGAGCTGCCGGTCCATCACACCCGACTGTCCCGGGGCGATCTGGTGAACTATGCCGGCGTCGCAGGCGATGCCAACCCGATTCACTGGGACGAGGACATCGCCAAGCTGGCCGGGCTGCCCGACGTGATCGCACACGGCATGCTCACCATGGGTTTGGGTTCCGGATTCTTCTCGACGTGGTCGGGCGACCCGGGTGCGGTGACCCGCTACGCGGTGCGGCTATCCGCACCGGCGATCGTGTCGGCCGGCGAGGGCGCGGACATCGAGTTCGGCGGCAAGATCAAATCGCTGGATCCAGAGACCCGCACCGGCATCATCATGGTGACGGCGAAGTCCAGCGCTAAGAAGATCTTCGGCCTCGCGACCATGCACGTCCGCTTCAGCTGACCTGACGATCCCCTACAAGGAACGCCTGCGGCTACAGCTCGGTCACCCGGCCGTTGTCGACCATCCATGAACGGTCCAACCGAACATTCTGCAGCATCCGGCGATCATGCGTCACCAGCAACAGCGCACCGTCATAGCTCTCGAGCGCCTGCTCGAGCTGCTCGATCGCGGCCAGGTCGAGATGGTTCGTGGGCTCATCCAGAACCAACACGTTCGTGCCGCATGCCTGCAGCAGCGCTAGGCCGGCCCGCGTCCGCTCACCGGGCGAAAGCTCATCGACCGTGCGTTCCACATGGTCGGCACGCAGACCGAACTTTGCGAGCAGCGTTCGCACATCAGCCGTCGACCATGCCGGCACCCGCTGCTCAAAGCGATCGACGAGCCGGTCCGTTCCGGTGAAGTCGGCTCGCGCCTGGTCGATCTCGCCGATTGCGATGTTTGCACCCGTACTCGCGCGGCCCTCGTCGGGCTGCTGGCGCCCCAGCAGCAGGCGCAGCAAAGTGGACTTTCCCGCCCCGTTGGGGCCCGTGATACCGATCCGCTCACCGGCGTCAACCTGAAGCGACACCGGCCCCAGGACGAATTCGCCTTGCCTCACAACGGCATTGTCAAGAGTCGCGACGATAGAACTCGACCGGGGCGCGGCACCGATGGTGAACTCGAGCACCCATTCCTTGCGGGGTTCGTCGACCTCTTCGAGGCGGGCGATCCGGCTCTCCATCTGACGAACCTTCTGCGCCTGCTTCTCGCTGGACTCCGACGCCGCGCGGCGCCGGATCTTGTCGTTATCGGGGGCCTTACGCATCGCGTTGCGCACACCCTGGCTCGACCATTCCCGCTGAGTGCGTGCACGCGCCACGAGGTCGGCCTTCTTCTCGGCGAACTCTTCGTACTGTTCGCGTCGGTGCCGCCGACCAACGGCACGCTCTTCCAGATAGCTTTCGTAACCGCCGCCGAAGACCGTCGTGGTGTTCTGAGCCAGGTCCAGTTCCAGGACGTGGGTGACGCTGCGAGCGAGAAACTCGCGATCGTGACTCACCAACACCACGCCACCACGAACGTCGCGGACGAAGTCCTCCAGCCGGGCCAATCCGTCGAGGTCCAGATCGTTGGTCGGCTCATCGAGCAGGACAATGTCGAACCGCGACAGCACCAGCGCCGCCAACCCGACACGCGCCGCCTGCCCGCCCGACAAGTCAGTCATCAGGGTCGACTGCGGACGCACCGCATCCGAGCCGAGGCCCAGGTCGACCAGCACCGCGGGCAGCCGCTCGTCGAGATCCGCCGCACCGGAGGCAAGCCAGCGATCAAACGCGGCCGAGTAGGCGTCGGTCGGATCGATCTCCGAGCGGCTCTGATCCTCCTCGGCCAGCGCCGCGGCCGCGGCTTCCATGGCCTGCGTGGCGTCGATGCATCCTGTGCGACGCGCGATGTAGGTGGCGACGGTTTCTCCCGGCACCCGCTCATGCTCCTGCGGCAGCCACCCGATGAAAGCGTCGGCCGGCGCCACGCTGACGGCACCCTCGAGCGGCTCCAGATCCCCGGCAAGTATCCGCAGAAGTGTGCTCTTGCCGGCACCGTTGGCGCCGACGACTCCGACCACATCGCCGGGCGCCACGGTCAGATCGAGCGCCTCGAAGAGCGTGCGGTGGGCGAACCCACCAGCCACATTCTTCGCGACAAGCGTTGCGGTCATGGGTTCATCGTCCCATCACCACGCACCAACAGGGCCCGCGCGTAAGTAGCGGACGGCTACCATCGCGCCATGCACCTGTCGGTCTCACGGCGCGACGCCCTTCGATACGCCGTGGCCGCGCCGATCCTGGCGGGTCTTCCGATGGCCCTTGCACCGCACGCATCCGCAGACGGCACGCGGCTGATCGACTTCACCGAACGGCTGGTTACCCCGGAAGAGATCAAATCCGCGGGCTACGCGGGCGCCCTTGTCTACGTGTCGGAATTGCGGCCGGGCGCAACCTTTGACTTCAAACCCGTCACCCGGGAGTACGCCGCCGGGCTGCGCGCGGCCGGACTGCACGTCGTCAGCTGCTACCAGTACGGCAAGCCCGGTTGGCCCACCCCCTCAGACTTCACCCGCGGCTACGACGGCGGCGTGGCCGATGCACAGACCGCCCTGCGGCTGCACGGCGCCGCCGGAGGGCCGGATTCCGCACCGATCTTCTTCAGCGTCGATGAAGACATTGATCAGAGCATCTGGAAAACTGTTGCTGTGCAATGGTTTCGGGGCATCAACGCGGTGTTGGGCGTTGGCCGCACCGGCATCTACGGCCACGCACGGGCCTGCGGGTGGGCGATCGGCGACGATGTCATCGGACACTCGACGACCGGCGGCTACCGCTGGGCCTGGCAGACACGAGCCTGGTCGGGCGGGGCGCGTGAGCCCGCGGCCGTGCTGTATCAAAGCGCGGTCAATACCGCCTCGACCCCGGGACCGCTCATCGGTGACGTGCATGTGGACGTCGACGATGTTCTAGCAACCGATTTCGGACAGTGGGACTTGCCTCGATAAGCATCGAGAGATGCAGGGCGGGCCGCCATCGCATTGACGCCCGCGCACCCAAATATCTAGCACCGCAGCGCAACCAGATCTCCCGGGCCGAGGGACGCCACCAACAGAAGCAAGGTTACGCTAACCTACGTTGGCTGACCCATTTCATAGACGGTCAGCGAGCACTGGAGAGGAGACGCCAGGGCCGCCCGTGCGTCGCCCTGCAAATCGGTCAGATGATGAGTTGTGAAACTGGTTCCCCCACAGTCGGTCCGATGAGCGGCGTAGGCAACGGCTCATGACAGCTCCGGTTTGGATGGCGGCCCCTCCCGAAGTGCATTCGGCCTTGCTCAGTAGCGGCCCCGGCCCCGGGCCCCTGCTCGCGGCGGCAGGCGCCTGGCGTTCCTTGAGCACGGAATATTCCTCAGCAGCAACGGAACTCACCACGACGCTGGGTACAGTACGGGCGGGCTCATGGACCGGCCCCAGCTCCGAGCAATACCAGGCAGCACACGTGCCCTACCTGAGCTGGTTACAGCAGACCAGCACCGCCAGCGCGGGAGTGGCAGCCCAGACCGAGACCGCGGCCACGGCGTACTCCGAGGCGCTGGCGACCATGCCGACCCTTGTCGAGCTCGCCGCCAATCACGCGACACACGGGGCGCTCATCGCCACCAATTTCTTTGGTATCAACACCATTCCGATCGCCGTCAATGAGGCCGACTACATCCGGATGTGGATACAGGCCGCCACTGTGATGAGCACCTACCAAGCCGTCTCCGAGACCTCGGTGACATCGGCACCGCCGACCCTCCCGTCCCCGGTACTGCTCTCGCCAGAAAGTGGTGGGGCCGCACGGGCCGCAGCCCAGGACGCCACCAAGCCACCGCCCATCGTGCCTGATCCGAACGATCCCATCGAGATGTTGCTGGCGAACTCCCAACACTTCCTGGGTATGTATCGCGCGCTGAAGGGACTGATCACTGACCCGGTCGGCACCATCATCCAGATCATCATCGATTTCTCCACCAACCCGGCCGCAGCGCTGGTCACCTGGCAGCCGCTGTTCTTCGTATTCGCCTACGCCGCAACATTTGGCGTGATGGGAACGCCCATCTACGCCGCAATCTTGGGCCCCGCAGCGGGTATCTCGCTCCCGCTCGCCATCACCTTGGGCAGCCTGGCGCAGATGCCGCCAGCCCCACCGGCGGACCTGGCCGCAGAGGCCGTCCATCCGCGTGCTGAGCAACCGAACGCCGTCGCGACGAGTGGTGGCACGGTGACCACGGCGAGTTCCGCGGCGCCCGCCCCGTCATCCACCTCCACCGTGACTCCCAGCTCTGCCCCGGCGCCTACACCGCCACCCGCAGGAGTCGAAGGCCTGGGTTACGCCGTTCGGGGCGACGGTCCCGGCTTCGGGTTCGGGCCGACCATGGGCCAGAGCACCGGGGCCATCGCCCACGCACCGAGCAGCGCCGTGGCCGCCGCCGCCGCACTGGCCTGCAATCCCGGAAAGTCCAAGAACCGCAGGCGCCGCCGCGGAACCGCCGAGGACCGCGGCTATCGCCACGAATACGCCACCATAGACGCCGAAATCCCGGCTGGCCCGGATGATCCGGTGACGACGAGCGCTTCCGGCACCGGCGCGGGGAGGCTCGGCTTCGCCGGCGTGCACACGTCATCGGCGGTCACCGAGGCCGCCGGATTGGCCACGCTCGCTGCGAGCGCAGCCGACGGCCGGACCAGCCCGATGCTGCCGGGAACATGGGGCGTTGACGGGGACGACCCCGCACACTGACTACGCGCGCTTCCTGCGCGCATTGTCGATGTTTCAGTATTGCTCCGAGCGGGTATGTCTTCGCCGATAAGGCCTGGACGCACTGGGCCAGGAGAGGGACATCATGATCATCTTGGGCATTCTGCTGGCCGTGTTGGGATACGTACTGGCCGTTCCGATTCTGCAGACAATAGGAATAGTTCTCGTAGTGGCCGGAGCCGTGCTGTGGATCCTGGGTGCGGTGGGCAGGCCGGTTGCGGGCCGCAAGGTGTGGTTTTAAGTGCACTGAGTGCTGCCCGGATGTTTAGCGGTCGAGCTTATGGGGAACAGCTCGACTGACAATGGTTCAGGCCGGTTGGCTCTGGGGCCCTTTATTTTCTGCGAGCTTCTTGGAGGTTACTGTGCTGGTACGACGCGTCGCCCGTCCGATGCTTTCTTCTATCTTCATCGCAGCCGGAGTTGACGGCCTCCGTCGTCCCGCAGCTTCTGCGGACGTGGCCGAACCGCTGGTCAACAATCTGTTGGACAGCGCGCCGGACTCGGCGACCAGATACCTGCCACGAGACCCGCAGACCTACGTCCGCGTCCACGCGGCCACGCAACTTGTCGCCGGGTTGGCTCTTGCCAGCGGCCGATTTCCCCGGGTATCAGCATGGACACTCGCCGGCACCCTGGTTCCGGTGACGCTGGCGGACCAGGCGTTCTGGCGCGAACCCGATCCCGACCTCAAGTTGCAGCAGAAGGCCCACTTCTGGAAGAACATCTCGCTCTTGGGCGGATTGATCATCGCCGGTATCGACACCGAGGGACGGCCCGGCCTGTCGTGGCGCGCCCGCCGAGTTGCCGGCGACGCGGTCGCCGCCGTTACCTCGGCGATCCCCGGAGCCGACCATCCCTCGCATTCACTCCAGACCAAAGCCGCAGAGTTCGGAGAAACCGTGCGCGAGAAGGCGCCGGTAATCGCCGAGTATGCCCGGGAGCGCGGAGCCGAGCTCGCTGAGACCGCTCAACGACGCGGCAGCCAGCTGACCGAGATTGCCTCACAGCGCGGAAGTGAACTCGCAGAACTACTCTCAGAGCGCGGCTCGGAGCTGGCAAGCGCCGCCGACAAGGGCCGTCATCACCTAGAGGCCCTGGCCGCCGACCCACCTCCCAAACTCCGCAGACTCGCCCGCGCCTTCGGCCGTTAGCGCGGGCAGATCCGGCGTGGCGAGCTGATTCGGCTCAACTCTCGGAAAAACCCATGCCGCACATGACGGTATCCACATGCTCGCCATAGAGCGTTTCGCTGTCCGCCACGAGTTCCCGCAGGCTCCCGAAAACCTCACCTGCCAGGTATCCGGTAATCGACGCCCATGCGGAAATGCCGATCCCGATGATCGCCGGGTCCATCGGCATGTCCGAGCCCGTGCCGAGTAGTGCGGCCAGCAGTGGCCCCGGTGCCGTCCGGCGGAACTTGGTGCGTTGCGGTACTGCCTCGCCGGCCTGCACCGCACGGAAGTACGCAACCATGAAGGATCCCATGACTCTCGTTGCCGCTGGCCCGGTCTCAGACGGTTGCGCGCGATATCCCGGGATGGGCGTTCCGCTGATCAATGCGAAATCCCCCGGATTCGCCAGCGCCCAGCGGCGAGCCGCGACGAACGCGGCACGCACTTGCCCTGTCGCGTTGTCCTGGGCGGCAGCTTCTTGTCCGTCGCTCATGGCCGCGGCAAGAGCAATGTTGGCGTCAACGCACAATGCGGTGATTAGCGCTGCCTGCGTCTCGAAATAGCGGAACAACGCCGCGGGTGCCATGCCCATCTCGCGGGCGATCCCCCGTAACGACAGTGCGCCGGTACCGCCGTCGGCGAGCTGCTTTCTGGCGTGGGACTTGATCTCGTCCGTGGTCTGCGCACGCTGTCTAGCCCGTCTCGTCGCGGGGACATCCGCAGCATTCGTCGGGGTGGACACATCAAATCCTTTGGTTGAGATGGCGGTGGTGCTGGGACCAGTCTAGGAAGGCTTCCTCGCGCTCAACTGTTGACGAGTCTGGAACGCAGTACGTCCACCCCGGAGCCGGAGAGCTCGGTCAACACACTCGGGCGACCACCGACCGCCATCACGATTGCCTCGCCTGGACCTCGAATCTCTGGCCCATCGCCATAGGTCCAGTCCATATCGGTTGCCGTCCAACGTAACCCGACAAGCCTGCGTTTCGAGTGAATGAACGGGTCCGGGTTGTCCAGCACGGTTCGCAACGTGCCATCGGGAACCCTCCGGGGACGGTCCAGCGGACGGCGGATGTCTTGCTGATGAATGAGCAAGTCGGCGAGGACCAGCTTCGGCTGGATCTTCGCCGAATAGCTTCTCTCGATGGTAGATTCGAAGGCCGCAAGCAGTGTGTCCGTCGACCACCCTCGCGCCCGGTCGATGTAGAGCTGATTCAACTTGTCGGCCGACCCGCCCACGCGAACGACCTCGTAGAGGTACTTGGGCAGCGATGTTCCGTCATACAGCACGTGAGCCACCACATCACGCACCCGCCACCCCGCACAGAGTGACGGCGCATCCCAGTCCTGCGGAGTCAGCGTGCGCAGCAGCGCGGCGAGGTCGCGCTTCTCCTGTTGAACCATGGCGTACGCGTCGGTTCGGGACATCATTACCTCCGGTGTGGTTCGGTGTTCCGTTGGGGTACTTAGTGAAATCGCAATCGGACGAAGTTGCCCAGGCCGTTCCGCCGCCAGCTCCAAAGCATCTTCGGGGTCGGCAGCCAAAAGGGGTCCGGCAGATGGAACCCGAGCCACGTGGCGCGCGTGAGTCCCATCTGCCGCAGCTGTCGTGCCATCGTCAACACCGGCAGATGTGGTTGATAGGAGTAGTCGTGTCGCCCTTGCGCGATTGAACCGGTGACCAAGCGGGCCATCTCCACGGGCGACCGGGTGATACCGGCGAGCCCCGGATGTTCTGCCTTCCACTGGTTCGCGGCATCTTCCGATGCAAAGAAGCTGTTGTAGTCGCACCACCCGACGACCCGATGGGGCATCTCACGGATCGGATAGCCCAGATGCACCCGCAGTGTCTGCGGCGAGTAGTCCACCAGCACGCCGTCCTGCCCGACGAGGCGCACAGGTTGCCTGGTTTGTCGGCACACAGAGTCCACGATCACCTCGGCGCCGGGGAATTGCCCGGATATCGCGCAGGCCTCGACAGCGCATTCCGCGTACCACTTCTGGCGGCCCTCCACGGTGATCGCGTAGTGATTTTTGAACGTCGCAAAGGGGCGTGCGTACACCAGCTCGCCCAGGCGAGGCTGCCGTGCGGTGAGCACCTCACCCTGGAATATCGCGCTCTCCGCATGCTCCTCGTCCTGGCGAGCCACACAGATCGCGCCCTCCAAGTCGCGCAGGAGCGGAGCCAGTTCCTCGTCCGACATCGCGAACTCGCTGAGTAACTGAGCGATTGTCGGCGCCGTCCCCTCGCTCCGCATTTCGGCCATGATGCGTTCCCGGATCGCCCGCGCACCCTCACTCAGTGTCGCCACGTCCACCTCCATCGTCATTAGTGATCACTGATCGCACTTCGATCACTGTACACATGTGGACTTAAGCCCTCAACGCGTTTTCGGCCCCGGCTTGGGAGTCGTCTCCTTGATCCGTTAATATGACCGTGTGGTCATATCGGGATATCGGTCGGCCTACAGCGACTTGAGAGGGGTTCTGTGTCCGTTCGCCGTACTGTCCAGGAGCTTGCCCAGCGCCGTACCTTGCTGCCCGCGCGGATCGATTCCCTGCTGTCCGGCCCGGGTCGTGACGTCAGCCAACTGACCGTGGTGGTCACCGGCGCGTCGGCCGGAATCGGTCGACAGGCCGTCATACAGCTGCGCGCCCGCGGAGCCCGGGTCATCGGTGTGGCTCGGCGTGCAGACGAACTCCAGACACTCGCGGCGGAGACCGGCTGCGACTGGCGCACCTGCGACCTGACCGACCAGACCGAGATCGAACGGCTGCTGCAGGATCTCGACGATCAGCACGTGGATGTGCTGGTGAACAACGCCGGCCGTTCCATCCGCAGGCTCATTGTCGATGCGACAGACCGCCTGCACGACTACCAGCGGACGATGGCGCTGAACTACTTCGCGCCCGTACAGCTGACCCTCGGCTTGATGCCCGGAATGATCGAGCGCGGACGTGGCCAATTCGTCAATGTCAGCACATGGGCCCTGCACGCCAACACTTTTCCGCGCTTCTCCGCGTATGCGGCCTCGAAGAGCGCGCTGGCGATCTTCGGGCGCACCCTCAACGCCGAACGGCCGCACCCCGGCGTGCATGCGACCAACGTGCACTTTCCCCTCGTGCGGACCGAAATGATCACACCCACAGCGGAATACGACGGGGCCACCGCATTATCGGCGCAGGAGGCCGGCCGCTGGATCGTGCGTGCGATTACTCATCAGCCGGTGGAAGTCAACCCCGCCGTACTGCGCGCCCTGCTACCGGCGATCGACTTGTTCTCCCCGACAGCGTCGGACAGCACCATCGCGTCGATCACGTAGGGCCGGCTACCGCACGGATTTGATCGGAAGCACTGCCAGCGCACCAAGAACTGACAGCACCATGGACGCCAGGTACAGGATGCTGAAATCGCCTTGGGCGTGATGCAACCCGAATAGCGCTGTTGCCAGCATGGGGACAAGCAGCTGTGGCAGCAGGTACGCCATGGCCACCACGCCCAGGTCTTTCCCCGAGGACTCCGTCTCCGGCAGCACCTCCGTCATCAGCGCCAAGTCCACCGCGGCGTAGGCGCCCTGCCCCGCTCCGATGACCGCCGCACCAAGCAGGAGGGCGTTAAAGTCCTTGAACAACAACAGGATCACCAGGCCGACCGCCGTGATCAGGCACGAGGCCCAAACGATGCCCTTGCGCCGCCCGGTGCGATCCGACCACCAGGCAGATACCGCTGCGGTGAGCATATTGGTGATCAGGAAGGCGCCGATGATCACGCCGTACTTGGCGGCTGCCTCATGCTCGGACAACCCCAGGGTGCCCGCCACGATATACAGCATGTAGACCGTCACCAGCAGCACCGACATCGTCACGAAGAGGCGACACATCCACGCCCACGCGAAGTCCTGGTGCTTCCTGGGATTTATCCAGTAGCTGGCAAGGATCGCCTGCCAGCTTCGGGGGACCCGATGCGTGCGGACGATATCGCGCAGAACAAGTGCCGCGGCGCCATTGAATGCCAGCGCCAGTATCGCCGGGAGACCGAACCACCAGCGCGGATCGTTGGGCAGGATGTTGATGAAAACACTGCCGACCACGGGCGCCAGGCTGGTGGAGATGCCGAACACCGCCGCAACACGTGCCCGGATTGCGACCGATATCTGATCTGCCAACAATGCGTTAAACACCACAAGCGTTGCCGCGAAACCCATCTGGGTGATGCACCAGCCAGCGACGACCCCGCCGACCGTCGGTGCGGTGGCCAATGTCGTCAGACCCACCGCCCCCAGGAGGGTGCCTCCCACGAGAAACGGCCTGCGGATACCGAATCGCGAGATCGATGTGTCGCTGAGATGGCCCAGTGGCGGTGTCACCACGATGATCGCAATTCCACCGAGAGCCATCGTCAGCGACAGCGCCTGGGTCTTGTGGTCCGGGTCGAGCTCGGCGAGACGCAGGGGGATACTCACCGCACCGGCGGCAAGAAGTGCCACCGCGGAGGCGAAGTAAGCCAGCAGAAAGACCGGCAGGAAGGCGCGCGGCTGCACCACCCGGACATCCACCTCAAGGCGTGTAGCAGGCGTTTCCGTAGACATACGGTCCTCTCGATGTTCTTCGAACAACCACTGTAGGTGGTCTCACGCGGGGGCCGCTGGGGACGAGATCAGTGCACCTAGCAGGCGGAGCCCGGTTATCTCAGTCGCTTCACCGACAGCGGTTGAGGACAATGAGCTCGTGTACGTACCGAAGAACTTCGTGATGGCTGACGAGGAGACGGCTGCGGCGCTCGCCCAAGTCGGACTGGCCCACCTCGTCACGCATGATGACGACGGCTACCTGGTGACACCGATTCCTCTGCTCCATCGGGCCGCGACCAACACTTTGGTGGGGCATGTGTCTCGAGCCAACCCGCACTGGCAACGAAGCGGACCGGCCGTTGCGATCTTTCCCGGGCCGCAGGCGTACATCTCCCCGAGTTTCTATGCGACCAAAGGCGAAAGCGGCAAGGTGGTACCCACCTGGAACTACGAAGTCATCACCGTTCACGGCAATCTCACTGCTCATGACGATGCAGCCTGGGTACGCACACTCGTCGCCGAACTCACGGACCGGCATGAGCAGAACAGGGAGTCACCCTGGGGAATCGATGATGCGCCAGAGGCATTCACTACCGCACAGATACGCGCCATCGTCGGGATCGAACTGAGCATCGATCGTGTCGAAGGCAAGACGAAAATGTCGCAGAACCAGCCCGAACGCAATCGCGCCGGTGTCATCGATGGACTGCGTCGGTCCCCCGACCCAGCAGACCAGCGCGTCGCCGATTGCATGGAGACCCTGAGCTCCGGGCACTAGCCCTCGGTGGTCTCCTTGATGCGTTGCAGCGAGCGGTGCAATCCGTCCAGCGCAAGGACGTCACGGGGCCTGCCGAACGGACCCGACCAGCGCAACACTTGGTGAAGAAGCGCCGAACGGGGCCACTCGCGGTATTCGGTGATCATGACACCGCCGTCCTCATCGGGGTCCAGGTAGTAGCCCCATACCGTGCCGACGAGATAGACCTTGAACTCAAAATGGCGTCCAGGCACCAGTGCCGTCACACGGCACGGCGTCGCCCAGATAACCGGTCCAATGCGGTTGAAGCCGACGAACCACGAGTTCACCGCAGGTGCGGCCGAGGGTTTCAGCCACCATCCGGCGCGGTTCTCCGGGCTGAAGCGGCCCATGCGGGTGATATCGGAAACCATGTCCCACAACTGTTCTCGCGGTGCAGACACCTGCACCGAGTACTCATCGCGCACACCCGCTGCTGTTTCCGTGCGTAGTACGTCGGCCGGGCGCCGAAGCGGGTTCTTCACCATGGTGCTCCTCGCGCGTCCGTACTGCGTTGTACCTACTGCAGCGAACCTATGGGACGCCCCGATCTAGGGAAGGGCATTCGGCGCTACCCACCTGAAGTGTGTGACAGGTCCCAGCGCACGTTGTTGCCAATCACCAGACCGGAGAACCCCCGGTTTGCGCCAGCGGAGCACCTCCCGGGAAACGGGCTCGGCGGTGAATCCACGTACCGCCCGTCGGCTCGTGACTGCCTCGTAGACGTCCACAACCGCGCACCTTTCTGGGAAGTCTTGTCGGCCGATGAATCCATCCTCGTAGCCGTCGGCCGTCGGTGCACCCGGGGAAGTTCGTGGTTCTGCCGCTCGACGACCCTTCCCGTGCCTGCCGCTCAACTACCGTCGAGCTTGTGACGGTATCGGGATCGTGCGTCGTCCGGGCAGGTGCCGTCGTCGCCGTCTTACTTGCCCTCGCCGGGGTGCCTTCGTGCGGGAACTCAGTGCATCCGATCCCTGCGCCGAGCGTGGTTCCCCACGGTCCTTTCGCACCGGTCACGCAACTCGTGAACGACGCGGTTGCGGCACCTCGGCTGCCCGGTGCGGTGGTTGAAATTGGACACGCCGGCAAGATCGTCTTCCGGCAGGCCTTCGGGTGGCGCAAGCTCCCCGACGAACCGGGCCTGGATGGGTCGCCCTCCCCCGCCGAACCGATGACCGAAGACACGATTTTCGACCTGGCATCGTTGACCAAACCCCTTGCGACGAGCGTGGCCCTTCTCCAGCTGTACGAAAAGAGCCTGGTAGGAATCGATGAACCCGTGCAGACGTATCTGCCGGACTTCAACCCGGCCCACGACCCACGCCGCGCCCAGGTGACGCTTCGCATGCTGCTTACCCACACCTCGGGCGCCGGAGGCGACTTGAGTCATCAGGGCCCGTGGGGACTAACAGAGGCAGACAAGGCCGACGGCGTCCATCGCGCACTCACCGCCCCGTTGGCATTCGACCCCGGCACGACGTTCCATTACTCCGATATCAACTTCATCATCCTCGGAGCGCTCATCGAAAAGATCACCGGCGAGCCCCTGGATGTTTATGTGCAGGACAATGTCTTTGCGCCGTTGGGCATGGCCGACACTCGATACCTTCCCGCGGCGAAGTCGTGTGGCTCTCGTCAAATCATCGGTACGGCAATTGCTTTCGATAAGGCCACGCATACCCCCTGCTCAGCAGGTACCTGGAGCAGCGAGCTGTTGACACGCATCGCGCCGACTGCTCATGACGAAGACTCCCCGGGCCTCAACCCCAACTATGACCATCTGATTCGCGGCACCGTGCATGACCCGACCGCGCGCCGGATGGGCGGTGTGGCCGGCAGCGCCGGTGTGTTCTCGACCGCCGACGACGTCGGCCGGTACTCCCAGGCACTTCTCGACCGGCTCGCCGGGCGCGCGAGCCCGTTCCCGCTGAAACAATCCACTCTGCAATTGATGACGAGTCCGCAGCAGCCCGGCCATACCCCCGCGCAACTCGAAGCCGCTAACAACGCCACCCGCCAGGCCATCGAAAAGGCTCCTAACCCAACAGATTCCCTGCTTGCACCCGGCTATCCGGCCATCGCGGGACAGAACCTGCGCGGCTTCAGCTGGGATATCGATACCGAACTATCCAAGCCGCGCGGAATGCTCTTTCCTATCGGCAGCTTCGGCCACTCCGGCTTCACCGGGGTGTCGCTGTGGCTGGACCCAGGGTCGGACACGTACGTGATTGTCCTGGCGAACGTCATCCATCAACGAGGCGGCCCACCCATCGTGAGGCTGAGCGGCGATATCGCCACAACAGCCGCACAGGTTCTGCACCTCTACAGCAACTAGTGGGGCCCTGCATTCGAGAACGCCTGCGCCCGTGACGATCACGAGATCCTTCGCATTGATACAAGAGCGTTATGTAAGCGCCGTCGAGGCAACAGTTTTAACATCAGTCACTTTGTTAACATCGCGCAATGCAAGACTCGTCGGGGATTGACAGCCTTCGGCGCACCTCACGTCCGGTAACCCGGCGTGACGCGCTGCGCTACGCCACCGCGGTATCGGCACTCGCCGGACTGGGTGCGGCATCGCTTGGTGCCGGCACACCGACGGCCTCGGCCGCCGCTCCCACATTGATCGACTTCGCCATGCGCCAGATTCCCGCGGAGCACATCAAGGCCGCCGGGCATGCGGGAGTGATCAATTACGTCTCCACGTCACGTCCCGGCTCCTCCATGGGCGCCAAACCGATCACCCGGCCCTACGCCCAGGCGCTCACCGCCGCCGGGCTGGTGATCGTCAGTAATTTTCAATACGGAAAGCCCGGTGGGACAGCACCTTCGGACTTCACACGTGGATTCTCCGGCGGCGTCGAGGACGCTCGCACCGCCTGGCAGCTGCACACCGCGGCCGGCGGCGGCCAGAGCGCACCTGTCTTCTTCTCCGTCGACGACGACATCAACCGCGACACCTGGAATGACGTTGCGCTGCCATGGTTTCGGGGCATCAATTCGGTGTTGGGGGTGCAGCGCACCGGCATCTACGGGGGAGTTAATCCGTGCCAGTGGGCCGCCGCCGATGGCGTGATCGGTAACTCACGCTCACCCGGCCACGTGTGGGCCTGGCAGACCCGGTCATGGTCTCGCGGCCAGGTCTTCCCCGGCGCGGTTCTCTACCAACGCATCGTGAGCACCGCATCCAATCCGGGCCCGGTGGTCGGCGGGCTCGAAGTCGACGTCAGCGATGCCCTGGCCCAGGATGTCGGCCAGTGGAACTTCCATCAGTGAGGTCGATCGACACCCGCAGTTCCGTATAAGCGTCAACGAGTGCGTCCAGCGTGAACCGCCGGTTGAGGCCGCTAGGGTTCGGCAGCACCCATGTCGTCGCGTCCGCGAAGCGGAACGGCTGTAGTCCGAACGCGAGGTGCGGAGCTTCGAGCATGGACACCACCGCACGCTTTCCGAGAAAGGCCAGCGCTCGAGGTCGCATGCGGCGAATCTTCTCCTCGAAATCTGGCCGCGCCTCGCGGAACTCGCTCGCCACGATGTCGTCGGCGCGCGGTGTTGCGCGACTGACAGCGGCGGTAATGCCGCACCCGTACGTCAGCAGCCGCCGCTCGTCCTCCGGGCGTAATCGAGTGTCGGTAAACCCGGCCCGGTAGAGCACCTCCCAGAAACGGTTGCTTCGGTTCGAGAAGTTATGCCCGTCGGCCACAGCGGTCGAAGCGGGATTGATTCCACAGAAAACTACGTCGAGCCCAGTAGCGAGAATATCGGGAGAGTACTGGCCCACAGCATGTAGGTTCTCATGACTCAGCGGCCTGGTGGTACCGAACTATCTTGGAGGGCTGGAGGGTTCGGGCCTTGCCCAACGATGCGCTCCTGAAGCCGGTACAGGGTGTACTTGAAGCTACCGACAAAGTAGCCCCAGTCTGCCTGCTTGGGTCCGTGGTAATCGCTGGAGCCCGTGTTGCCGGCATCGTCGAGATTACCCAAACCCGTACGGGCAAAACTCCAGCGCTGCTTGATATCTCGCTGATACCGGCTACGCTCACCAGCGGGCCGGGAAACGTTGGTGCAGTCCGCCGGTCGGTGACCGCTCTATGGGCGCAGGTGGTACTGACCCGTGTCGGGCGCCGGCCATTGATCGCATTTTGGCTAGTCGTTTCCGGTTAGCTTGTCCTTGACGGCCTCAACACCCTCTTTGACTTTATCTGCAGCGTCGGCGATCTTCTGCTTAGCAGAGGCGATTCCCTGCTCGGCTTGTCCTTCAGCTTTCAGATCGTCGTCGTTGGTGACGGACCCGGCAGCTTCCTTAGCGCGACCCTTAAGATCATCGAACTTGTTCTGGGCGTCATCAGTAATTCCCATGTTTTCCAACCTTTCTCACGATGTCATCGCAGCGAGACAAGTGTCTCGTTTTTGGAATGGCCAATTCCGCTGTTGTCAGCAGCACGGGTCGTCTGCGGCGTTTCGAGGGCCACCGACGACCCGTGCCAGTGCTGACGTTTCTACTGGTTGCTCAGTTTGTCAGTGAGACTTTCGCATCGGCATCGCCGACTTTGAAAGTGATCGTTCCGTGCTCGAAGGTGGACTTGAACGAGCCGTCTGTCTCGGTCACCTCATCGGCCGTGGGATAGCCGAGTTTGCCTTGTGAGGCTTGATTGTCATTCCAGGTGTCTCGGATCTTGCCCCACACGAAATAGACCGGCTCTCCATTGCGGTAGATCAGCACGCCGCCGTCGAACTGCTGATAGACGCCGCTGCGATCCAGCGTCTCCTTCTGATTGTCATACGGTGCGCCCAGGTCCTTCTTCTGAACATCATTCAGGGTGTTCCACTTGGCGAGGATCGGTCCCTCCACGGTGTAAGGCGTGCCGTTTTTACCCGGAACCTGTGTAGTGCTGGGCTTTTCGGAGGGCGAAGCGGTGATGGACGAAATCGCCGACGAAGCGGCCGAGCTAGCAGAACTGAGCGAGGGCGCGTCACCAGTCTTGTGTGAGCAGCCCACCGCAACTGAGGCAATGACGCCTACTGCGACGGGCAACGCGGTGACATGCAGATTCTTGATGCGCATCTACTTCTCTCCCTAGGTGTGTGATCGATCTTCCGCGACAAACTCGCGCTGCACTCATGCCGATCTTGCGCCGGCAAGAGACATCTATGAACGAACCTCGGATGTCCGACGATGCTAGCAATTGTTTACAGGATAAACTAGGGTTGTGGCTATGACGGGTAAGCCTTCAAACCGCCACCGGATGTTGGGACCAGCGCTGGTGGTGTGCGGGGTCGTGACTTTGTTCGGCGGCACCATCACCACCAATCACAGCAGCCACGGTGGCGTCCTTTCCACGGTGATGGCACTCCCCGGCAATTCCGAGGTGGCCGATCCTGACAGCGATTCTTCCGGGGGTTCGGACGTGACCGGTCCCATCGGAAACTCTGACCGTTCCGACGTGACGGGCCCCATCGGCGGTTCACCCAGCGGTCCCGTCGGCAATTCCGCCAACTCGAACGTCCCCCCCATCGGTGGTCCCGGCGGCGGTTCCGCAGGCGGTTCCTCCAACGGTCCCGCTGGCGTGAACGGGGCCGCGGGTGGGGTCCCCAGCGGCCCCGCCGACATGAACGGCACCGTCGGCGGCGGTCCCGGCACCCAGTGATTTCAGCGACCACAACCAGCATTGCCCGCTAATCTCGCGACGCAACATCGCAACAACGAAGACTCGGCGGACACACGTTAGATGCCGGATGGCGCGCTCGAGCTGGTGGGCATCCGGGCCCGTTAAGACGCGAGCTGGCGGCGGCGCTGCGTACCGGGCGCGCCAAACGAAAACTATCGCGCTGCTTCATGACGGCCAGCGACGGTACTGACCCATGTAATAGCCACCAAACCCCGGGCGCTTCACGTTGATAACGATATGAAACCTCAGTGGTTGCAATGCGATACGTGAACCCTGAGTACTTGCTGGGCGCCACTATGTTCACTGGGTGCACCGTCGAACGGCCCTGAAGATTCCGCTGGTGCTGGCGGTAGCGACTCTCCCCCAGATACTGGCTCCTCTTTCGGCAATCCCGCGGGCGACCGCCGCGCCAGGCCAATGGCCGGTTGAACGCGCCAATGCGTGGTACCAGGCGCAGGGTTGGCAGGTCGGCACCAACTTCATCACCTCGAACGCGATCAACCAGCTCGAGATGTTCGCGCCGGGCACCTACGACGCGCGACGCATCGACAGCGAGTTGGGGGCGTGCCGGCTATTGGGGTTCAACACCGTACGGGTGTTCCTACACGATCTGCTGTGGGCCCAGGACCGCGCCGGATTCCAAAACCGGCTGTCGCAATTCGTCGGGATCGCCGCGCGCCAGGGCATCAAGCCACTGTTCGTCTTCTTCGACTCGTGCTGGGATCCAAATCCTCAACTAGGAGCCCAGCGGGCGCCGACGCCGGGCGTACACAACTCGGGCTGGGTACAGAGCCCAGGGGCGCACCGCATCGACGACCCGCGCTACCGCGGGATGCTGAGAGATTACGTGGTGGGCGTCATGAGCCAGTTTCGCAATGACAACCGGATCCTGGGCTGGGACCTGTGGAATGAGCCGGACAACCCGGCCAAGCAGTACCGCAAGGTGGAGCGCAAAGACAAGATCGACGCCGTCAGTGGGCTGCTCCCGCAGGTATTCAGCTGGGCACGTTCGGTCAATCCAGTGCAGCCGTTGACCAGTGGTGTGTGGCAGGGCAGTTGGGATCGCGGAAGCCGTAGTGAGATGGCCGGCTTCCAACTCGACAACTCCGACGTCATCTCGTTCCACTCGTATGCAGGCCCCACCGAGTTCGAGGCCCGCATCAACGAGCTCACCCCGCTGGGCCGACCGATCCTGTGCACCGAGTACCTGGCCCGCGACCAGGGCAGCACAGTCGAGGGCGTGCTCCCAGTTGCGAAGCGGCACAACGTCGGTGCGTACAGCTGGGGGTTGGTGGCAGGCAAGACCCAGACCTACTTCCCGTGGGATTCCTGGGACAAGCCTTACACCAAGGTCCCGGACGTGTGGTTCAGCGATCTACTACAGCCAGACGGGCGGCCGTATCGCGACGCCGAGTATCAGACGCTGCGAAAGCTGACTACGCGCGTGTAAAACATGTCGACCAACCTTGTTCATGAGGCGATAGGCAACCTATCGGGGGCCCCGTCATCAGCAGTGGCGGCCAGTCAACGCTCGGGCATGATCTGGGTGATTCGAGAAATGCCGGGCCGGGATGAAACCGAACTTGAGAATACGAAACGGAACTTGAGACCCTACAACCGAATGTAGTTACCGCGCCATGTTGGTAAAACGCGACAGGTGCAGCTGGTGCGCCACGGTGATGGTGGCCGTCGGACCGTTACGGTGCTTGCCGAGAATCAGGTCGGCCTCACCACCGCGCGGATCGTCACGCTCGAACGCATCCGGTCGGTGCAGCAGGATAACCATGTCGGCATCCTGTTCCAGCGAGCCGGATTCACGAAGGTCGGATACCTGCGGGCGCTTGTCGGTGCGCTGCTCGGGACCACGGTTCAGCTGACTGATCGCGATGACCGGAACCTCGAGCTCCTTGGCCAACAGCTTCAGATTTCGGGAGAACTCCGAGACTTCCTGCTGACGGGATTCGTGCTTCTTACCGGAGGTCATCAGCTGCAGGTAGTCCACAACCACCAGCTTGAGCCCGGCCTTCTGGTTGAGCCGTCGCGCCTTGGCGCGGATCTCCATCATGGTCAGGTTCGGGGAGTCGTCGATGTAGAGCGGGGCCTCGCTGATCTCACTCATCCGCCGCGCCAGCCGGGTCCAGTCGTCATCGCTCATCCGGCCCGAACGCATATCGCCTAGCTTGATCTTCGCCTCGGCCGAGAGCAGTCGCATGACGATCTCGGTCTTGCTCATTTCCAGCGAGAAGATGACGCTGGGCAGCTGGTGCTTGATCGAGCACGACCGCATGAAATCCAAACCGAGCGTCGACTTACCCACACCAGGTCGCGCCGCCACGATGATCATCTGACCCGGGTGCAGACCATTGGTGATCTCATCCAGATCGGTGAAGCCCGTCGGCACGCCCTTGGACATACCGCCAGCAGACGCGATCGCATCGATCTCGTCCATCGTCGGCTGCAGCAGTTCTTCCAGGGGTACGTAGTCTTCCGACATCCGACGGTCGGTGACGTCATAGACCTCGGCCTGGGCGCGGTCCACCACCTCAGCCACATCGGCACCCTCGGCCCCGGCATACCCGTACTGCACCACGCGGGTCCCGGCCTCCACGAGCCTGCGTAGCAGTGCCTTCTCGGCGACGATGCCCGCGTAGTACCCGGCGTTGGCGGCGGTCGGCACGGTAGAGATCAGCGTGTGCAGATACGGCGCCCCGCCCACCCGGCGCAGCTGCCCGCGCCGGTCCAGCTCGGCGGCCACGGTCACCGCATCGGCGGGCTCGCCCCTGCCGTACAGATCCAGGACGGCCTCATACACGCTCTGATGATTGGGCCGATAGAAATCGTGCGGCCGCAGCTTCTCCAGCACATCGGCGATGGCGTCCTTGGACAGCAGCATCCCGCCCAGCACGGACTGCTCGGCAGCCACATCCTGAGGTGGTTGACGGCCGAACTCCTCGGGAGGGGCAACTGGACCGGACTGGCCCAGATCGTCGACTATTGCCACGGCGCGCGGTCCTCCTACTCACATCAAGTCGAACACATGATCGCGGCAAGGTCCGACAAGTACGGTTCATCCCGGCGCGCCGCGGTAGACGTTAGATGTTGCTAGCGACCCTGCCAAGTGCCCCTGTGGATGAGCCTGGGCATGGGGTGTGGACTACTGTCCAACCCGGTGTTAGGGGGTTGGGGACAACCTGGGGATAGCTACCTACATTCCTGCACTTTTCCCTGTTGGCAGCCGGTCAACTAATTGACAGGACTGTGGATGGGAATCCGTTCGGCGTGTCGCATCAGGTTGCGTGCTCGGGCGTGTTCTGTTACCCCTCTCAACCCTCTAGGTTAACTAGAGGTAGCTTCGCTGGAGTGGCACACGCGTACAATACGTTCGCCAGCAGATACGGCAACGGCGCCGCGGAAACCCGCGACGCCGTTGACCCGGCAGTATTTCGGATCGATCAGCCTGCGGCGACTACATCCACAGTGACCTTGGTTGCCACTCCGGCGTGCAGATGCACATCCAGTGCGTACGAACCGATCTGCTTGATATGTGCCTTCGGCAGGGTGACGGTCCGCTTGTCCAGGTTCGGTCCACCGGCGGCCTTGATGGCACCCACCACGTCAGCGGCGGTTACCGAGCCGAACAGCTTGCCCTCGCCGGCGGTCTTCACCGTCAGCTTGACGGCACCCAGGCCCTCGATCGCCTGCTTGATCTCGTGGGCATGCTCCACGCCACGGATCTCCTTGGCCTCGCGGGCGCGACGGATGTCGGTGGCCTGGCGCTCCGCACCACGGGTGGCGACAATCGCCAGCCCGCGGGGCAGCAGGTAGTTGCGTCCGTAACCGTCCTTGACCTCAACGGTGTCACCGGCAGTGCCGAGGTGCTCGACCTCGGTCGTCAGAATCAGCTTCATCAGATGTCCCTCCGGTCCTACCGCGTCGCCGAGCTGAACGGCAGCAGGGCTACTTCGCGAGCGTTCTTCACCGCGATCGCGATGTCCCGCTGGTGCTGAACGCAATTGCCGGTAACCCGGCGGGCACGAATCTTGCCGCGCTCACTGATGTACGTGCGCAGCAGGTTGGTGTCCTTGTAATCGATGTTCAGCGCCTTCTTGGTGCAGAACGCGCACTTACGTGTCTTGACCGGCTTTTCCGGGGCAGGACGGCGCTTAGTCGTCTTGGCCATGGTGAATCTCTTTCTTTCTAGCTAGATAAGTTGTATCGCCCAGATCAGAAGGGCGGTTCGTCGTCGGCCGCGGTGGAACCGGAGGCCGGGGCACTGCCCCACGGATCGTCGGCAGGCTCGCTGGAGCGGGGAGCCGCGCTGGCACCTCCGCCGCCACCAAAACCTCCGCCGCCGCCACCACCACGCGAGGCCTTGTTGACCTTGGCGGTCGCGTACCGCAGAGACGGGCCGATCTCGTCGACCTCGACCTCCATGACGGTGCGCTTCTCGCCCTCGCGGGTTTCGAAGGAGCGCTGCTTGAGCCGACCAGTGACGATGACACGTGACCCGCGGGTCAGGCTCTCGGCCACATTTTCGGCGGCCTCACGCCAGATATTGCACCGCAGGAACAGCGCCTCTCCGTCTTTCCACTCCGAACTCTGTCGGTCGAAGATGCGGGGAGTCGACGCCACTGTGAAGTTGGCGACGGCGGCCCCGGACGGTGTGAAACGCAGTTCTGGATCGGCGGTCAAATTTCCGATGACCGTGATGGTGGTGTCACCTGCCACGGTTCCTCCTCGTGTCTGTCAGCTGGCGTGGTTAACCGGCAGCCTACGGAAGTCGACTGACTTCCGTAGGACCTCTAGCGGGCTCCGGTACGCAGGACCTTGGTCCTGAGCACGGACTCGTTGAGGCCAAGCTGGCGATCAAGCTCCGATACGGTGGCGGGCTCCGCGACCACGTCGATCACCGCGTAGATGCCCTCGGCATGCTTGGCGATCTCGTATGCGAGACGACGCTTGCCCCAGACCTCTACCTTCGAAACGGTTCCGCCGTCACCCCGGATAACGTTCAAGAACGTATCCAGCGATGGAGCTACGGTGCGCTCGTCAAGGGTTGGGTCGAGAATGACCATGATTTCGTACTGACGCATGAGAAACTCATCACCTCCTGTGGTCTAGTGCGGCCACGGCGTGTCCGTGGCAGGAGAGTCGCCTGCGTCGGCAACCGGCCAAGGCTACCGCACAGCCCCCTGACCGGCGAAATCGCCGACTGAACGGAACTACGCGCGGGCGATATGCGGTGCGGCTTTACGCGGCCGCAGCCAGGAGGGCAGCCAGGCCGGGGCGTCGTCGGCGGCCCCATCGCACGGCCCACCCGCCGGATCGTCGGTGCTGTCGGCGCGCACCACATCCTCGCTGGGGTGATAGATCTGGCGCAGCACCACGGCGCACAACCCGATCACCGCGATGTCGCGTACCAGCACCGTGCCGGTGAACCATTGCTCGGGCAGCCCCTTGTTCTCCATACCCAGCAGGTAATACATCCGTGGAATCCACACGAGCGCATCGACGGTCATCCACGCCAACAGGATTCGGCGGTGCGGCAGCGCCACCACGGCCAGCGGCACCAGCCACAGTGAGAACTGCGGGCTCCACACCTTGTTGGTCAGCAGGAACACCGCCACCACCAGGAAAGCCAGCTGCACCACGCGCGGACGCCGCGGCGCCGTCAGTGCCACGTATCCGATACCCAGGCAACAGATCCCGAACAGCGCGGCCGATACCGCATTGAGAACGACCGGGGGCTCCCAGAAGCCCAGCGGGCCGTCGAAGCCCTGCCATCCCGTGAACGACTTGAAGACGTTGTACAGCGAGTCCATATCGTCGCCACGACGGGTGTTGAGCCGGAAGAACTCACCCCACCCTCGTGGGAAGAGCATCGCCACCGGTGCGTTCACCACAACCCAGCTCGCCAGCGCGGCGGCGGCAGTCTTCGAGAACTCGTGCATCTTGCCGCCCCGCATGCTCACCAAGAGCAGCGGAAACAGCAGCAGTACCGGATAGAGCTTGGCCGACACCCCCAGCCCGATCAGCACGCCGGCAAGCCACGGTTTCTTGCGCGCCCACGCCAAGAGCGCCGTCATACTGAAAGCCGTTGCGAGAGCATCGAAATTCGTGAAAATCTGGAAGATCACGATCGGGGACGCCGCGATCATCACCGCATCCCATGGACGCGTGCGCGGACTCAATCCCGCACTGGCCCAAATGGTCACCAGCCAGGCCAGCGCCAACCCGAAGGCCACGATGTTGAAGAACATCACCACTTCGGCGACGACGGGCAGCCCCAGCAGATCGCTGGCCTGGGTGTAGGTCTTGGCCAGGGCCATCGCGGTGTACTGGTACACCCCGGTGACCACCGGGTACTCCATGTACCGGACCGCCGGGGTGCCGTCGTACTGAATCTTCTGATGCCCGCTCGAGTCGGTTTCCAGCCAGCTCGACTTGTACGGGAAGCGGCCCTGATTCAACAGCTCCGCGCCGTAGAGCGGCACGGTGTCCGAGTAGCACAGTTGGTAGTAGGCGCGGTTGTTGTCCCAATTGGCCACGCGTGCAGCGCCGTTGCCGGTTCCACTCTGCTGCAGACAGGGCGCCTTGCTGGTCCATCCCAGGATGAGGAACCCCAGCGCGATGACGAACACCACCCGCAGCGGCGTCCAGAACGGCTGTCTGCCCACCAACGCGTGCCGACCCAACGGTCCGCCGACCACCTCGGACAGCTCGGCGCCCATCACATCTGTGCGACTGGGGAAGTCACGATCGTCGGCGCTGCGCAGATCGCCCGCGAGTTTTTCGGGAGACACCGTCGCACCCTGAATGTCGCCAACAGTGCGGCTCACGGGCTCAATGTCGCCGGCGCTGCGGCTCACAGGCTCAATGTCGCCGGCGCTGCGGCTCCGGGATTCTGCCGGCACCTGCCTACTGCCCCGGAGGTGGCGGTACGTCACCCGCCGGTGGCGCCGCCGGGCCAACCGGAATCGTTGTCGGCGGCCCCACGGGAATGGTGATACCCGGCGCGATCTCGATGGTCGGCTGGATGACCGTCACCTCTCCACCGCCGCCCGGTGCGGGCGCCGGCGGACCATTCGGAGACGGAGGCGGCGGTACATAGACGGGCACACCGGCATAACCACCGATGGCGCCGGGCTTGGGGAAGGTGTCCTTGGTGGTGCCATCCAGCGCACCATCCATGGTCTTCTTCCAGATGTCCGACGGCAGGCCGGAACCGTAAATCGGTCCGCCCCAGCTGTTCTTGATCGGCTTGCCGTCGTCGGTTCCGACCCAGACCGCCGTCGAGAGCGACGGGGTGACACCGACCATCCAGGCGTCCTTGTTGTCCTTGGTGTCGCCCAGCTGTGCGGTGCCGGTCTTGGCGGCCGACTCTCGTCCACCGGCCAGCGCGTGTCCACGCGAGTAGCCCGCAATCGGTTTCATCGCCGCGATGGCATTGTTCGCAACGTCATCGGAGATGCGCTTCTCGCCGGTGTTGTCGGAGGAGCCTGCGTCGAAAAGCACCTGACCGTCGGCGTTCACCACCTTCTGGATGAAGTGCGGCTTGCGGTAGGTCCCCGACGCCGCCAAGGTCGCGTACGCCGAGGCCATGTCGATCACCCTGGTCTGATACTGGCCCAACACGACACCGTTGTTCGGCGGGCCGCCCTGACCATCCTCGGAGAGGGTGTGTGAGACACCGGGAAAGTTCTCGGCGATGCCGGCGGAATGCGCGGCGGTGGCCACGTCGTCGGGCCCGTTCTTCAGCTTCAGCATGAGCCGGTAGAAGCTGGTGTTCAGCGAGCGCTTGAGCGCCTCCGCCACCGAACACGTTCCGCACGAAGCATCTTCGCTGTTCTTGATGGTGATGCCCTGATAGGTCAGCTCCGAGCTGTCCAGCTGGTAGCCCAGACCGATCCCCTGTTGCAACGCCGCCACCAAGGCAAACACCTTGAACGACGAGCCGGTCTGCAGACCCTGCTGCGCATAGTCCAGGCCCTGCGCGTTCGATCCGCCGTAGTACGCCTTCACCGCACCCGTCCGTGGGTCGACGGAGACCACCGCCGTCCGCAGATCCGGGTTCTCTCCCTGAAGGGTGCTGTTGACCGCGTTCTCGGCGGCCTGCTGCGCCTTGGTATCGATCGACGTGGTGATCTGCAGGCCCTCGGTGTTCAACGTCTGCTCGTCGATATTGAACAGGTCGGTCAGCTCCGCCATCACCTGGCGTTTGATGAGGCCGTTCGGGCCCGTGGTCGCGTTCTGCGCGGCGGCCTGCTCGGGCGGCACCGTTGCCGGATACACCTGCCCGGCACGATCCTGCGCGGACAGCGCGCCGATCGTGACCATGCCGTCAAGCACCCAATTCCACCGGTTCGTCGACTCGGGCAGATCCACCGCGGGATCCAGTCGCGACGGCCGCTGGATCAGCGCGGCCAACAACGCACCCTCGGACACCGTCAGCTGTTCGACCGGCTTGTCGAAGTAGGCCTTCGATGCCGCCGAGATGCCGTACGCACCACGGCCGAAATAGATGATGTTGAGGTAGGCCTCCAGCACCTGATCCTTGGACCACGACTGGGACATCTTGGTGGAGATGACGATCTCCTTGGCCTTACGCGTCAGACCGCCGAGGCCGGCGCGCTGCGCACCCACCATCGCGTTCTTCACGTACTGCTGGGTGATGGTCGACCCGCCCTGAGTATCGCCACCGAACATATTGTTCTTGACCGCGCGCAGCAGGCCCGAGAAGGAGAAGCCGGGGTTGCCGTAGAAATCACGGTCCTCGGCGGCCATCACTGCCGCACGCACGTGCTGGGGCACCTGGTCGATCTTGATGTCGACCCGATTCCCATCCGGTGGAACAACTTTGGCGAGCTCGGTGGTGCCGTCGCTGGCCAGGATGGTGGACACCTGGCTGGTACGAATGTCACCCGGCTTCGGGATGTCGACCACCGAATACGCCAGCGCGAACGTGGCCAGCGGGATCACGATCGCCAGCAAGACAAGCGCGATCATCAGGCGGCGGAATATGCTCCAGCCGTTGCTCTTTCGTTTACGGCGGCGCTGCGGGGGACGCGACGGGCCGTCGGGCCTGCTGGATGGCGGCAGCGGCTCGTGTCCCATGCCCTCGTCGTCGTCACGTTCCAGCGCCGCGCGCGCCTCGGCCACGGCGTCCTCATCGCGCCGGTACAACGGCAGATCCTCGACAGGGTCGAGGATCGAAGTCGGACGATCGTCCATGCTGGGGGTACGCGGTGAATCCGAGCCGCCGCTGGGAGCTACCGGATTCTGCCCGCCAACCACGCCGCCCTCACCTTGTGGCCTATTCACTGGCCGTCCGGGCACGAGTTGTCCGCTGACGTGGGGTGGTCCCCTTCGGCGCCGGCAGGGCGCCCATGACATACGACTTCACCAAATGATTCCAACTGCAGGTCCGGCATACCTCGACAACGTGCACGGCGAACTCCGAGAACCGAGTGGCCAGCATCACGAGTTCCTCGGCCGAACGGGCCGAGCCGGATACCGCTCCCAAGTGCTCACCGAAAACCCACGACACCAGCGTCAGTTGCTCCTTGCGGCAGATCGGACACACCACCGCACTCGATTTGCCGTGAAACTTAGCCGCGCGGAGCAGGTACGGGTTCGCGTCGCAGACTTCGGTCACCCCGGTACGCCCGGAATAGACCTCGGCCAGCAGGGATCGTCGCTTGAGCGCGTAATCCACCACCTGTCTCTGCAATCGCACGGTAACCAGAGTACGTCCGATTACGCGCAGGCAGACCCCGGGCCACACAGACAGCATGTCCTTTGCGAAGCCGAACTCTCTCTGCGTTCCACTCGTTACGATTGACCGGTCGTCAACAAGAGGGGGCAGGGTGACATTTCCTCGACTTTCGCCGGTGCTTGTCGGCTTTGCGGTTATCGCCGTGATCACATCCGGGTGCGGGAAATCTGCCGACACCACACCCACGCACGCAGCCACCTCAACGGCTACGTCGACGACGCGGCCGGTCCCGGTCGACGGTCCCGCGGTGACCGCCTCCGCACCGGTGGGAGTCAAGGGCACCGGCAAGGTCGTCGGATCTGCGGTCCTGAAAGTGATCGGCGCCGGGACGGCGACCGTCACCTGGAAGGAAAACGGCGGCCCCGCGCACATCGAGAAGGACGTCTCGCTGCCCTGGGAGCACACCATCGACGTTGTCGAGGAAGCGAACTCCGAAGTCCGGGCCGACGGCACCGGCGCCACCGGCTGCACCATCACGATGGGCGACATGCTGGTCTCGTTTAAGAACGAGCCGAACCCGGTCTGCGAGTTCGCGTACTGGGGCTGATTCCCCCCACTCTACGATTCCTCGCATGGCGACCCGTGCCAAGGACTCTGACCGAGACGTCACGTGCAAGGCACTCGATGCCGCCTTTGGTGAGGGCCAGATCTCCTCGGAGGAACATCGCCAACGGATCGCCGTGGCCACCTCTGCGCAGACTCTCGGTGAACTCAACGGCGTGGTCTCCGATCTGCAGATCGCCGCCCTCCCCGCCTACGCACCCGCACCGCGGCCGCAGCGGCGCCGCTGGCCGGCGATCGTTGTCACCGCCGTCATCGCTGCCGCCGCCGGAGCCGGGGTGGGGAGCTACACGACGCGGCCGGTGCCACCGGACCCGGGCGCGGTCGCCGACGGCGTCGCTCCCGTGGTGATCGCGCCGACCAAACTGTTCTCCGTCCAGGGCCTATCGGGCCTACTGGACCAGATGCGCGCCAAGTTCGGCGACACCGTCGGCATCGAACTGACCGTCCGCTCGAACAACGCATCGCTGGTTCGCATCGAGCCCGCGGATCCGAACCTGCCCATCACCTACCCGTATCAGGGCGGGTTCCGCGACGGTGGTGCGATGCCCGGCACCTGGCGCGACGTCAGGATCGGGGATCTGAGCCGGTTCGATCCGGCCAAGATCGTCGGCGTCCTGCGCGGAGCTCCCGAGACCCTGAATGTGCCCGCCGCCGGCGACGGCGGGACCGTCATGGTGATCAAGCCCAACGACGAGGGCGTCGACATCACCATCACCGTCTCGGAGCGGGACCGCACCGGACGGATGGTCGTCGCGGGTAACGGTGAACCCAAAGAGGTAGCGCCCGCATCCTGAGCATCAAGATCGCTCTACGATTCCTCGCATGGCGACAGGCATCCGGGCCAAGGACAGTGACCGCAACGACACCTGCAAGCTGCTCGACGATGCGCTGAGCGACGGCCAGCTGTCCATGGAGGAACATCGCGAACGCGTGGCGACCGCCACCACCGCCGCCACACTCGCACAGCTCACCTCGCTGGTCTCGGACCTGCAGAACTCCAAAGCGTCCGCGGGCATGCCCGTTCTCAAGCGGCCGCAGCAGCCCCGGTGGCGGCGGTGGTACATACCTGCCGGTGTGTCCGCCGCGCTGGTTCTCGTGGGTGTGCTCGTCGGTTGGGGCGCTTATGGCAATACCAGCTCCCCCTTGGACTTCACCGCCGACCCGGGCGCCAAGCCCGACGGTGTGGCGCCCATCGTGCTGACGCCGCCGCGTCAACTGATGTCACTGGGTGGTCTGACTGGACTGTTTGAACAGATGCGCCAAAAATTCGGGGACACCACGGGATACGAACTGAACATCTACGGGGACTACGCCCTGCTCACCCGGCCAGATCCTCGTGAACCGCGCCGGACGCTGCGGTACCGCTACGACGGCGGCTGGGACCATCCCGACGACGACAGTGGGTCGCATGCCGACCACGTGGTGGACCTCGCCAAATTCGACGTCAAGACCATCGTGGGCATCCTGCGCGGCGCGCCCGAAACCCTCGGCATCAAGGCCAGCGAGGTGAAGAACACCTACCTGTTCATCAAGCCCAGCGAGGACAAGACCGCACCGCCGGACACCGTACAGATCGACATTTCGATCAGCGGTGAGTTCCAGAACGGCTCGATCTACGTCAATCCCGACGGCAGTCCCATTCGGACCATGTATCCAACCGACAGGTAAACCCTCCCCCGTGTGGCGCCCGCATATATCGCGGCGATACTATGGCCCGATCGGTGCACGAGAGATGCTCCGGCGTCATACACGGTGTTGGGAGGTGACTTCATGTTGGAACTGGCGATCCTCGGCTTACTGCTTGAGTCACCCATGCACGGCTACGAGCTGCGCAAGCGCCTGACCGGCCTGCTGGGCGCCTTTCGGGCCTTCTCCTACGGCTCGCTGTACCCGGCCCTGCGCCGCATGCAAGCCGACGGGCTCATCGAAGAGGACTCCGCGCCCGCGGGCACCACGGTGCTGCTTCGCGGCAAGCGGGTCTATCAGATGACGGCCGCCGGCCGCGCTCGCTTCAGCGAGCTGGTGGCGGACACCGGCCCACAGAACTACACCGACGACGGCTTCGGTGTGCACCTGGCATTCTTCAACCGCACCCCGGCCGAGGCCCGGATGCGCATCCTCGAAGGCCGCCGCCGTCAGGTGGAGGAACGCCGGGAAGGTCTGCGCGAGGCCGTCACCCGGGCAAGCAGTTCGTTCGACCGATACACGAAGCAGTTACACCAGCTTGGCCTGGAATCCAGTGAACGAGAAGTGAAGTGGCTCAACGACTTGATCGCTGCCGAGCGCACCGCGCAGGCACGGGTCGAGGAGCGTTAAGTATGTCCATCGGTAAAGGAGAACCGTCCATGTCCAACAACACATCTGAGGTGCGCGTCGCCATCGTCGGCGTCGGCAACTGCGCGTCCTCGCTGGTCCAGGGTGTGCAGTACTACCAGGACGCGGACGAGAACTCCAATGTTCCCGGTCTGATGCACGTCAAGTTCGGCCAGTACCACGTGCGCGACGTGAAATTCGTCGCCGCGTTTGACGTGGATGCCAAGAAGGTCGGCTTCGATCTCTCCGAGGCCATCGCCGCTTCCGAGAACAACACCATCAAGATCGCCGACGTACCCCCGACCAACGTCCTGGTGCAGCGCGGCCCGACCCTGGACGGCATCGGCAAGTACTACGCCGAGACCATCGAGATTTCCGACGCCGAGCCCGTCGACGTCGTGAAGACGTTGAAGGACAACAACGTCGACGTCCTGGTCTCCTACCTGCCGGTCGGTTCGGAAGAGGCCGACAAGTTCTACGCGCAGTGCGCCATCGACGCCAAGGTGGCGTTCGTCAACGCGCTACCGGTGTTCATCGCCTCGGACCCGGTGTGGGCCAAGAAGTTCGAGGACGCCGGTGTGCCGATCGTGGGCGACGACATCAAGAGCCAGGTGGGCGCCACCATCACCCACCGCGTGATGGCCAAGCTGTTCGAGGACCGTGGTGTCACCCTGGACCGCACCTACCAGCTCAACGTCGGCGGCAACATGGACTTCAAGAACATGCTCGAACGTGAGCGTCTGGAGTCCAAGAAGGTCTCCAAGACCCAGGCCGTCACCTCGAACCTGAACGGCTCGCTGGCCGACAAGGTGTACGACAAGAACGTGCACATCGGCCCGTCCGACTATGTCGCGTGGCTCGACGACCGCAAGTGGG
This sequence comes from Mycobacteroides salmoniphilum, assembly GCF_004924335.1. NCBI lineage: Bacteria > Bacillati > Actinomycetota > Actinomycetes > Mycobacteriales > Mycobacteriaceae > Mycobacteroides > Mycobacteroides salmoniphilum. Next base: position 4,726,089 of record NZ_CP024633.1, read on the forward strand.
CCTACGTCCGCCTGGAAGGCCGCGCCTTCGGTGACGTGCCGCTGAACCTCGAATACAAGCTTGAGGTCTGGGACTCCCCCAACTCCGCCGGCATCATCATCGACGCGGTGCGTGCTGCGAAGATCGCGCTTGACCGTGGACTCGGTGGACCGATCCTCCCGGCCTCGGCCTACCTGATGAAGAGCCCGCCGAAGCAGCTCGCCGACGACGTCGCGCGTGTCCAGCTGGAGCAGTTCATCGAGGGCTGAGCGCTCACGTACTCCTCAACGCGGAGGGCATACCCGACGGTATGCCCTCCGCGTTATTTTTTGGCGCGCAATCGATTCGCGATCGCAGCGAGTCGGTCGAGCTCCGCCAGGGTTTTCGTCTCACTCCGCGGATCCAGGTGAAACAGCACCCGATCTACGCCGGCGTCCAGATACTCCGCGGCGACCCGCTCGTCCCCGTCCGTGCCGCTCACGCTGACGGGCAGGTCCGCCCGACCATGCTCGGCGAACCTGCGGCGCGCCTCGCGCACGTCCCCGGGCGTGGACGTCGCCGCGTAGGGCAGCCAGCCATCACCCAGCCGCCCCGCACGCCGCTGCGCGGCCCGGCTCGGGCCGCCGACGTAGATCGGGATGGGCGATGGCGGACGCGGACTCGCTACGACAGGCCCGAAATCCACATACTCTCCGTGGAATTCGGCTACCTCGTCGGTCCACAGCAGCTTCAGTGCGGCCAACTGCTCGTCGACTTTCGCACCGCGTACCTTCGGGTCGGCGCCGTGGTTGCGCAGCTCGCCCAGATTCCACCCGACACCGACGCCGAGCACCGCACGGCCACCCGACAACGTCGCCAGGGTCGCCCACGCCTTGGCGGTGTGCAGCACATCGCGCTGGGGTAGCAACGCGACTCCGGACCCGACCACAAGCCGTTCGGTGGCCGCGACCGCGTAGGCCAGCACCACGGGAAGGTCCCGGATCAACGGAAGCCGGGCACGAAAGTCCGCATCGATCTCATCGGGTGTGTCGACCGGGAAGTACGAGTGGTCATCGAACAACAGCCAATCGAACCCGCGTTCCTCTACCGCGCGGGCGAGCACGTCCGGGCTCACGTATCCATCGGCCGATGAGGTGGAGATACCGAAGTGACTCACGACCTCCAGGAACCTCCCGCAGGCCCCCGAAATTCCTGGCAACGCGCTGCACGATCTGGTTACGGGGTGCAACATCGACCTACCCGGCTGAAGGAGACACCCCATGGGCACCACGGCGGAAGCGCCCGATGGCGGCGGTCTGCAGCACTCGCTGCAGAAGCGCCACCTGACGATGATCGCGATCGGCGGCGTGATCGGTGCCGGTCTGTTCGTCGGGTCCGGTGCGACCATCAAGGCCGCCGGACCGGCTGCCTTCCTCACCTATGCCATTACCGGCGTGCTCATCGTGCTGGTGATGCGCATGCTCGGCGAGATGGCCGTGGCGAATCCGTCAACCGGCTCCTTCGCCGACTACAGCCGCCGTGCACTCGGTGATTGGGCGGGATTCTCGGTCGGCTGGCTTTACTGGTACTTCTGGGTGATCGTTGTCGGATTCGAGGCGGTGGCCGGCGGCAAGATCGTCCAAGATTGGTGGCCGCATACTCCCCTGTGGCTCATCGCACTCGTCCTCATGGTGGCCATGACCGGCACCAACCTCTTCTCGGTGCGCTCCTATGGCGAATTCGAATACTGGTTCGCGAGCGTGAAAGTCCTTGCCATCATCGCTTTTCTGGTCCTCGGCACGCTGTTCGTCGTGGGCTGGTGGCCGGATAAGCAGATGGACTTCTCCAACCTCACCAAGGGCGGGTTCGCACCGAACGGCACCGGTGCGATCTTCTCCGCCATCGTCGTCGTGGTGTTCTCCATGGTCGGCCCGGAAATTGCCACCATCGCGGCCGCCGAATCCAAGGACCCCGCGCGGGCCATCAGCAGGGCCACTAACTCGGTCATCTACCGAATTGGGCTCTTCTTCGTGGGATCCATCTTCCTCATCGCGGTGATCGTGCCATGGGACAGTCCGACCCTGGGCACCTCGCCCTTCGTCACCGCATTCAAGACCATGGGAATTCCGCACGCCGACAACATCATGCGGATCGTGGTGCTCACCGCCGTACTGTCCTGTCTCAATTCAGCGATGTATACCGCCTCCCGCATGCTGTTCGTGTTGGCAGGACGGGGCGAGGCACCACGCAGCTGGCTACGCGTCAACTCTCGCGGCGTTCCCATGCACGCCATCCTGGCGTCCTCGTTCATCGGATTCGTCTGCGTAATACTCGCCTACGTCGCCGAGGACACCGTATTTCTGTTCCTGCTCAATTCCTCCGGCGCGGTAATCCTCTTTGTGTACTTCATGATTGCGATATCGCAGCTGGTGCTCCGGCCCCGCACACCCCCGGAGAAGCTGATCGTCAAGATGTGGGGCTACCCGGTGTTGACGATTCTCACCGCGGGCGCCATCGTGGCGATTCTGGTTGCCATGGGCTTTCAGGACGGCACCCGGTCGCAGCTGTGGGCCAGTCTGCTGTCCTGGGCGGTGATCCTGATCGCCTTCGTGGTGCTGAGGCTGACCCGGCGACGCGACCCGTTACCCGAGGAGCCGGTCACCCGGTAATCGCCACCGCCCGCCCGAACAGTTGCAGGGTCAGACCGTGGAGGTAATCACCCACCGCCACAGGCGCTTTCCCGGCGAACGCACGGGCATGCGTACCCTCCAGGATGATGCCCAGCTTGAAGCAGGCCAGCACCGTATACCAGTCCATCGCACTCAGATCACGATCCGTGCGTTCGGCGTAGTGTGCGACGAGCTCCTCGGGCGTGGGCAGGTTCCCGGCCTGTACGAGTGCTCCACCCAGTGACGCATCGTCGGTCTCCGACGGCCAGGTCGCCAGCAGCCACCCCAAATCCAACAGCGGGTCGCCGATGGTCGACATTTCCCAGTCCACGATCGCCGCCAACTGCGGGCCATCGTGACGGAACATCATGTTGGCCAGGTGGAAATCGCCGTGCATGATTCCCGGCTTCCACAGCGACGGCCGATGCTGCTCAAGCCAATCCGCGACGGACTGCAGGCCCGGGATGTCCGGGCCTGGATATCCCTCATGCTTGGCATACGAGTCGAGCTCCTTGAGCCAGCGCGGCACCTGGCGCTCCAGGAAGCCGTCGGGATTGCCGTAGCCGTCCAGTCCCAGCGTCTGGTAGTCCAGCGCGCCCAGCGCAGCAATACCGCTGACCGCCTCCAATCCCATCTGATGCCGGACATCCGCACTGCCGGCATGCAACTCCGGCAGGGTAACCGAGGCATTGAATCCGTCGACCGGCTCCATCAGGTAGAACACCGCGCCACCCAGCACCGTCTCGTCGACGCAGGCCGCAATGAGTTCCGGCGCCGGAACTCCTTGCCCGCGTAATGCTCCCAGCAATCGTGCCTCGCGGCGGATCACATTGTTGCTGGCCTCACGCAGGTGCTTCGGCGGCCGCCGCAACACGTACTCGCGGCCGCCCCGGGTGAACCGCACCATGATGTTCTGAGTGCCTCCCGTGATCGCGGAGATATCCACAACCTCACCCACGGGGAGCCCTTGCTCGTCCATCCAGCGCGAAACAGTATCGAAGTCAACGCTTTTCGGATCTACATGCTGCGGCGCGGCCATTACAGGTTGCCCACCCGGTGCTCGAGCCGGGCCGCCACATGCGCCCGTGCCTTCTCCGTCAGCGCTGGGATGTGGCTCGGCGGGAACAACCCCTCGTACGGGGTGTAGTCCTTGAGTACCTCCTTGGCGATGGTCACCTTATGCACCTCGGTCGGGCCGTCGACCAGACCCATCACCTCCGAGTACAGGAACATCTTGGCCAGCGGCATCTCCTCGGACACCCCGAGCGAGCCGTGCAGATGCAGCGCGCGCTGGGCGACATCGTGCATGACCTTCGGCATGGCGGCCTTGATGGCCGCTATGTCCTTGCGCACCCTGAGGTAGTCCTGGTGCTTGTCGATCAGCCAGGCGGTACGGAGCACCAACAGGCGGAACGACTCCATCTCGATCCAGCTGTCGGCGATGCGCTCCTGCGTCATCTGCAGTTTGGCGATGGTGCCGCCACGCGCTTCCCGGCTGATGACACGCTCACACATCATGTCGAATGCCTTGCGCACCTGGGCCACCGTGCGCATGGCGTGGTGCACGCGACCGCCCCCGAGACGGGTCTGCGCGATCACGAACGCGGCGCCCTCGGCACCCAGCATGTTCTCGGCGGGAATCCGGGCGTTGGTAAAGCGGGTATATGCCTCGTCCTCGCTAAACCCGTGCACGGTGATGTTTCTGACGATCTCGACTCCGGGGGCGTTCGGGTCGACGATGAACATGGACATCCCCTGGTACGGACTAACGTCCGGGTTGGTGACGGCCATGACGATCCAGAAGGCGGCGTGCCGCGCTTCGGAGTTGAACCACTTCTCCCCGTTGAGGATCCACTCATCGCCGTCGCGCACTGCGGTGGTCTTGAACAACGTCGGATCGGATCCACCCTGCGGCTCGGTCATGACGTAACAGGAGCCGATGTCACCGTCCATCAGCGGCTGCAGATAGGTGGCCTTCTGGGCTGCCGTCCCGTAGTGCGCGAGGATCTCGGCATTGCCGGTGTCGGGTGCCTGACATCCAAATATCGAAGGCCCCCAGACCGACCTGCCCAGGATCTCATTGAGAAGCGCCAGCTTGAGCTGCCCGAAGCCCGGACCGCCCAGTTCGGGTCCGAGGTGGCAGGCCCACAGGCCGCGCCGCTTGACCTCTTCCTTGAGTGGACGTACGTAGTCCATGGCCTCTTTGTCGGACTTGTCGTACGGATTGGGGAACACGTAGTCGAGCGGTTCGACCTCGGTGCGGACGAACTCCTCGGCCCAGTCCAGCAGCTCCTGGTACTCCGGGTCGGTTTCGAAATCCCATGCCATGTCAGTCACTTCCTGTCGGTTCGGGTTCAACGGGACGGTTCATCTGGACACCGTCCAAAACCATGTCGGCAATGCGCTTGGCGATCTGTGCCGGGCTCTTGCCGTCGGCGCGGTACCAGACCGCCACCATGTTGAGCATCCCGAGGATCGCGTTGGTAATGAGGTGATCGGCCGTACGAAACACCCCGGCCTCGTGGCCCTCGTCGAGGACGCGCTGCCAACAGCGCTGCAATTCGTCGCGTAGTTCCTGCAGTTCCGCGGCGCGCTCACCGGTCAGCGCGGAACCGTCGCGGACCTGGATGGCGACCTGCTTGCGGTACTTGACGATGAGGATGACGTAGGAGCCGATCAGCGTGCGCAGGCGCTTGTCCGGCGCGGTGTTCATGCCCGCGATATGTGCTGCCTCGGTGAGCATCTCGTCGATGTAGCTGCGCAGGATCTCCCAGAGAAGTTCCTCTTTTGATCCGATGTGGTAGTACAACGCACCACCGCGCACACCTGCCACCGAACCGATCTCTGCGACGCCAGTAGCGTGAAATCCCTTTTCCGCGAAGAGTTCCGTTGCCACGTCCATGATCCGTCGGCGGGTCGCCGCGGCATCACCGTCGGGCGCGGGGGGCCGGCCCCGTCGCGGTTTGGCGCTGGCCTCCGTCACAGGATGCCACCATCCAAGCGAATCGTCGTTCCCGTGCAGTAGGCCGACGCTTCGCTTGCGAGATACAGTGCCGCGCCGACGATATCCTCCGGTTCACCGACACGTCGCAACGGAATGCTGGGAATGAGCGCCTCGGCGAATCCCTCCGGCCAGGCTGCCGCGATATCGGTGTTGAACAGCCCGCACTGAATCGTGTTGGCACGCACGGTCGGTCCAAAAGTATGCGACAGCCCGAGGGTCAGGGCGTTCAAACCGGCCTTGGCCGCCGCATACGGCAGCGCGGTGGCGTCGGGCCGCACCGCCTCGATCGAACTGATGTTGATGATCGAACCACCCGCCCCCGCCGCCATCCTGGTGGCGATCGATGCCGACAACCGGAACGGGCCCTTCAAGTTGACCCCGATCACCTTGTCGAACAATGCTTCCGACACCTGGTCCAGGCTGGGGTACAGCGGGGACAATCCCGCGTTGTTCACCAACACGTCCACGCGGCCGAATTCGCGGTACACCGTGTCGACCAGCTCATCGCATTGTGCCCAGGAGCTGACATTGCAGGCCACCGGGAGCGCACGGCGGCCATGCTCGGCTTCCACCTTGGCGGCCAGCTCGTTACAGGAGTCGATCTTGCGGCTCGCGATCACCACGTCGGCGCCGTGGGCCGCGAACGCCTGCACCATCGCTCGCCCCAATCCACGGCTCCCACCGGTGACGACGACGACCTTGTCCTGCAGCATCCGAGTCTCCTCCATTAATGTGGCGATCGATACATTAAAGATGCGACGCCGATAACACAAGGGCTGCTGTGATCGATCAGCGAGCGAGCTTGTCCAGCAACAACGTGAACAGCGCTTCGGTCTTGTCGTCCTCCGGATCGAGACGGCAGAACATCACCGAGGCGACGTAGTTCGCGCGCTGCCGCGCCACCAGCCGGCACGACCACGGTGAGCGGTCGGTGGTGCGCGTCCAGTTCACCTCATCATGGCCGCTGCGCACGATGCTGAGCGTCCAGCTTTCCTGGACGCCGCCCACCTCGGTAGTGCCATGCACTCCATCGCATCTGGACATGCGCTGGGCAAACTGCTCGAACTGCTGGCTCGCCGAGCTGGCGGTCTCGAACACGATGAGCGCCGTGCCGATGGTGTGTCTGCGTACCTTTCCGACGGTTTCCGAGTACGCCTGGATGCGCGCCGCGCTGAAGCTCAGGTACTGCTGCCGGGTGGCCAGGGAGTACCCGTACGCGCAGTCGGACACGGTGTTCGCCGTCGAGAGCACCGTGTCGAGCGGCGGAATGGTCTTGACCTCCGGAAGGCCCACTGCTGCACGAACATCCGATGCCGACAGCAGGCGATCTTCAAGGTCGGCCTGCCTCGGCGGCAACACCGGGTAGAGCCTCTCCGGCCTGGCGGGGGCGGCGGCCTCACCCGCGACCGCATGGGTGCACGAGGTAAACAGCGCAGACAGACTGAGCAAAATGATTGGTACCCAGCGCATTACCGTGTCTCCAAGAGCTTCATCGTCAATCGGTCCAGCACATCGCCCGCCTTGTTATCGGAACCATGGGTGCAGAACATCGACGATGCCACGAAGTTGGTCCGCTGTCGTGCGGCCATGTAGCAGGTCCAGCTCGAGTCGACCACGCTACGCGTCCAGGCCACCTCGTCGGCGGTATCGGCACTGGTGATGCTCAGAGTCCAGGCGTCGGCGGCGTCACGCCTCTTCTGCGTGGTGACGCCATCACATTGCGACATCCGGCCGGCGAATCTCCGAAACTCACGCTGCGCAGTGCGCGTATCACCGAAGACGACCAGCGCGTTCGCTACCGAGTACTCCCTGACCTCCTCGGTCTCTTGCGAGTACCCCTCAATACGCGCGGCCTCGTATCCCGAGTACTGCACGACCTCGGCAAGCGAGTAACCCAGCGCGCATGGCAGGCCGGGGTCGGTCGACCCGAACATGCCGTCTACCGGGTCCCATACCTTCAGAAGTCTCGGGAGGCCGGTAATTTCCCGAACCTCCTCGGGAGTGAGCAACCGCCCGCCGAGCTTGCCATCAACCGGCCGAATCTCTCGGCCGATGCTCCCTCTGTCCGCCGACACCAACGCCTCTCCATCGGCAATCCGCGTGCAACCAGCCAAACTAAGTGCCGCACACAACAGCGCGATACCTCGGTGCATACACACCCCCTATCCCCGCAACCCCCGATCAGGGTTTGCTAGGAGTGTAACTACACCACTAGTGCCATGCGTGGATCGGTGAGCATTGCACCCAGATCCGCGAGAAACTTCGACCCCTGCTCACCATCGACCAGTCGGTGGTCGAAGGACAGCGCCAGGGTGGTGACGTCGCGGACCGCGAGCTCGCCTTCCACCACCCACGGGCGTTTGGCGATCGAGCCCAGGGCCAGGATGGCCGCTTCACCCGGATTGATGATCGGGGTGCCCGCATCGATGCCGAACACGCCGATGTTGGTCAGCGTGAACGTTCCACCGGTCATATCGGCGGGCGCCGTCTTTCCCTCACGCGCGGTGGTCACCAACTGCGCGAAGACCGCGGCCAGCTCACGCAGCGACATCCCGCTGGCGCTCTTGACATTCGGAACCACTAGTCCGCGCTCGGTCGCGGCCGCGACGCCGAGATTCACGTAGTGCTTGATGACGATCTCGCCGGCCTGCTCATCCCAGGTGGAGTTGAGAGAGGGGTGTGACCGCAGCGTCAGCAGCACCATCCGCGCGACCAGCGTCATCGGGGTGAGCTTGAGGTCGGGGTACTTGGCCTTCAACTCGGCGAGCAGCTCCATCGTCGCAGTCATGTCGACCGTCAGGAACTCGGTGACGTGCGGCGCGGTGAAAGCGCTGCGCACCATGGCGGCGGCGGTGTGCTTACGGACGCCCGCGATGGGAATCCGCGTTTCCCCGCCCACCGGTACCGCGGGTTCCGCCTGCGGAGCGCGGGCGGTGAGGCTGCGGGTGTAGGCCTCCACATCCTGTCGGGTGATGCTGCCCCCGATCCCGGTACCGCTGATCAGGTCGAGGGTCACGCCGAGTTCGGCGGCCAGCTTGCGCACCGACGGCTTGGCAGCGGGGCGGGGCTGGTCCACGGCCGCCGGCTGCACTGTCACCGGCGCGGACGCCTCCGTCTCCTCCACCAACGCGAGCGCGGCCGACCCCGCTGCCGTGCGCCGCCGACGACGAGTCTGGCCACTCGATTCCGACGGACCGTAGCCGACAAGGTTCGCGGGCGCGTCCGGTTCGGCACCGGCCACCTCGATCGAGATCAGCGGCGACCCGACCGCAAGGGTCGAATTCTCGGCCGCCTCCAACGCCACCACGGTTCCTTCGTAGGGGGACGGCAGCTCGACCATCGCTTTCGCCGTCTCCACATCGGCGAGCACCTGGTTCAGCTTTACCTCGTCGCCGACCTTCACCTTCCAGGAGATCAGGTCGGCTTCGGTGAGCCCCTCACCGAGATCTGGGAGCAGAAACTGTTTGACTGCCATGGATTTCGCATTCCTCCTAGGCGGCGATGGCGCGATCGACGGCGTCCATCACCCGCTCCGCGTCAGGCAGGTAGTGGTGCTCCACCTTGTTGGCGGGGTACGGCAGGGCGAACCCGCCGACCCGCAGGACCGGAGCCTCCAGGTGATAGAAACACCGCTCGGTGATGCGTGCCGCGATCTCCGCACCCAATCCCATGAACACCGACGCCTCGTGAACCACCACCAGCCGCCCGGTCTTGCGTACCGACGCCTCCAGGGTCTCGAAGTCGACCGGCGAGAGGGAGCGCAGATCGACCACCTCGATCGACACACCCTCCGCGGCTGCCATATCCGCCGCGGCGGTGGCGACGGCGACCATCGGACCGTATGCGGCGATCGTGGCCGCGGTGCCGGGCCGGACGATGCGGGCGGAGGACAGCGGGAGCAGGTCTTGAGATTCGGTGCTGACCTCGCCCTTCTCCCAGTAGCGGCGCTTGGGCTCGAAGAAGATGACCGGGTCATCGCATGCCACGGACTGGCGGATCATGTCGTAAGCATCCTGCGGCGATCCGCACGCCACCACCCGCAGGCCGGCGGTGTGGGCGAAGTACGCCTCCGGCGATTCCGAATGGTGCTCCACCGCACCGATTCCACCACCAAACGGGATGCGGATGGTCAGCGGCATGCCCACCGCCCCCTTGGTCCGGTAGTGCAGCTTGGCCACCTGGCTGACGATCTGGTCAAAGGCCGGGTACACAAAGCCATCGAACTGGATCTCGCACACCGGGCGATATCCACGCATAGCCAAACCCACTGCGGTGCCGATGATTCCGGACTCGGCGAGCGGCGTATCGATGACCCGATGGTCACCGAAGTCCTTCTGCAGCCCATCGGTGACCCGGAAGACGCCACCGAGCTTGCCCACGTCCTCCCCCATGACGATCACCTTGTCGTCGTCTTCCAGGGCCGCACGCAGACCTGCGTTCAGGGCACCGGACATGGTCATTCTGGTCATGATGCGATCCCTTCGTCCTCAAAGCCCGCGAGGTATTCCAGATAGTCGCGCCGTTCCGCGGCGACAAGTGAATGTGGTTCTGCGTATACGTGATTGAACATGTCCGCGGCGGTCGGCTCGATCGTGCCGAGACATCCGGCGCGCATCTCGGCGGCGACCTTATCGGCCCTTGCCGCGATGCGCTGCTTGTCCGAATCCGTCAGGGCTCCTCGCCGCGCCAAGTACTTTTCCACCCGCGACAGCGGGTCCTTGGCACGCCACTCCTCGAGCTCGGCGGAGTTGCGGTACTTGGTGGGGTCATCGGAGGTGGTGTGCGGCCCCATCCGATAGGTGACGGCTTCGATCAGGGTGGGCCCGCTGCCCTCGCGCGCGCGTCGCAGCGCCGCCCGCGTCGTGGCCATCACCGCGAGCACATCGTTGCCGTCCACCTGAATTCCCGGCACACCGAATCCGGTGCCGCGCGCCGCCAGCGGCAGGTGGCTCTGCACCCGCACCGGCTCGCTGATGGCCCACTGGTTGTTCTGGCAGAAGAAGACAACGGGCGCACCGAAACTCGATGCGAAGGCGAACGCCTCCGATACATCGCCCTGACTGGTGGCGCCGTCGCCGAAGTACGCAATGACCGCGGTATCCGCCCCGTCGAACTTGACACCCATGGCGTATCCGGTGGCGTGCAGCGTCTGCGCGCCGACGATGATCGCGGGTGCGGTGACGTTGTGGTCGCGGGGATTCCAGCCCGACTGCGTGGAGCCCCGCCAGAACTGGAGCATGGCGGTGGGTTCGACGCCGCGGCAGTACGCGACACCGTGCTCGCGGAAGCTGGTGAAGGCGAAGTCATCATGCGCCAGCGCACGGGCAGAGCCCACCTGTGCGGCCTCCTGGCCCAGCAGCGGCGCCCACAGCGCGAGCTCACCCTGACGCTGCAGGGCCGTGGCCTCAGTGTCGATGCGCCGGACCACCACCATGTCCTCATACAGCGCGGCGAGCTGCTGGTCGCCGATATCCGCGACCAGCGGCGTGTACGCCGAATTCTCGACCCGATTGCCCTCCGGATCCAGGAGCTGGATGGTTTCCATACCCGCCTCGCTAACGAAGTGAAGCACCGCCTACCGATGACCACCACCCTGTGGTTGTGTCATGACTCACAGTGCATCAGATAGTCATACTGCGCAACCGATGCGTGTCATATTGCGCATACTGCCCATATTTGTTGCGCCATTCTGTGCGATACTGCGCGCTATGACCACTCTGGACGCCACCGACGCCAAGTTGTTACTCGCGCTCACGCAAACACCCCGCGCGTCCGGGGTGGAGCTGGCGCAGCGGCTGAATCTGTCCCGCAACACCGTGCAGGCGCGGCTGACCCGCTGGGATCAGCACGAGGCGCTAGCCGGTATCGACCACCAGATCGTGCCGCGCGCGATGGGCTATCCCATGACGGCGTATGTCACTGCGCGCATCGACCAGCATCAGCTCAGCGCCATCGGGGTGGCGCTTGCCGACGTGCCGGAGGTGGTGCAGGTGCATGGCCTGGCTGGCGCCGATGACCTGATGATCAAGGTGGTGGCGGTCGATAGCGACGACCTCTACCGCATCGCGGGGAACATTCTCGATATCCCCGGCATCACCCGAACATCCATCGCGATCGCCATGCACGAGTTAGTCGCATTCCGGATGACACCACTGCTGCGGCGCCTGGCCGGGCACGACTGATACTCAGCCCAGCCAGTCCAGAACCGCTGCGGCCGTCCAGGATTGCTGCATGCTGCCCAACGGCGCACCGGTAAACGGCTCGTAGTACTCCGCGAAGGACCCGTCACCCGCCTGACGTAACCCTTCCTGCCGTAGCAGGAAGGCACGTTCACTCCATCCACGCCGCTCGAACGCCCAACAGAACAGCCAGGTGAGTACCGGCCAGACCGGACCCCGCCAATACTCGCGCGGGCGAAAGTCCCGGGACACCGGCGACGTGGACGGCACCAGCGCGTATCGCAGGTCGGGGTGGCCGCAGAACCGCGGGCCTTCCAGCAGCCTCAGCAGTGCCAGCTCCTGTGGGCGTGGCAGACCACCGGAGAGCAGTGGCGCGAACATGGCAACAGTATCGGTCGCCACCCACTTACCCGTCTTGACATCGAAATCCCTTGCCGCGCCGCTACGTTCTTCGGTGGTATCGATAACCCCGCGCCGGAATCGCTCGGCCCAGCCGTGTAGTTCACGCACATCGGCGCGGGGCCGGGCGTGCTCCTCGCCGATCGTGGCCAGCACCTCGCAGGCCACCGCGAAGATCGCCGAGACGAACACGTCCTCCATGACAAAACTCATCACGTCCGGCAACCGGGCATCGTCATACCCGACCGATTTCATCTCTTCGAGCAGCCAGAGGTACACGTCGTACTCGGCGTCCTTGGGGCGCTGCGACGGATCCGTGACGATCGCCGTATCCTCCCGCACATACGGCGGCAGCTCTCCCGGAACCACATTGGCGTACGCACTGTCCCAGCGCGGCGAGTTGTCCATCCCCGATTCCCACCCGTGGTACAGGGTGATACGGCCGTGCTGGTTCTGATCTCGTGCCTCCGCGAGCCAACGATGCCACCGCATCAGGTCCGCCCAGCGCCGGTCCAGAAAGGCCTCGGCGATTCCCCGGGCACTACGGCCCCGGCGACGCGCGTGGTCCAAGATGCGTTGCACCGCTATCGCATGTACCGGCGGCTGGGTGATACCCGATGTCTGATAGTTCGACGGCGCATTCACAGCCAGTGTCGATGTCTGCCAGCGCGCCGGCCCGGGAAAGTACCCGTCGACTCCGTTGGCGAAGACGATATGCGGGATCATCCCGTTGGCCCATTGCGCCGAAAGCAGGGTGTCCAGTTCGGTGACCGCACGTTCGACGCTCAGCGGCGCCAGCCCCACCGCCACGAATGCCGCATCCCAGCTCCACATGTGCGGGTACAGCTTGGGCGCGGCACTGGTCATCGTCCCCCGGTCGTTTCCTCTGAGCAGGTATGCCGCACGTGCGGCCAGCTGCGTGGGAGTGAACATCGGGTGGGACGGCATCCGTCCATTGTGGGGCGTACCCGGCCATTCCCTCTCGTTGAAAGCGCACTTTCGTTGCGAAAGTGCAGGGACAAGCCGCCAAAAGTCGACATTCGGCGGAAGGAGGCTAGCCTGGCGCGCATGCCCCTGGCTCTCATCACCGGCGCAAGCGGCGGACTCGGCGCCGCGATCGCGCGCGCATTCGCCCCCACTCACGCACTCCTGCTCGGCGGCAGGCCCTCGGCACGGCTCGACAAGCTGACCACGGAGTTGGGCGCGACCGCGTGGCCGGTGGACCTGGGCGACGAGGACGCGGTGCTGGCGGCCGTAGCCAATATCGGCGAACTCGACGTCCTGGTGCACAACGCCGGCGTTTCCTATCCGGCGACGATCGCCGACTCGAATCTGGCCGACTGGCGAAAGACCCTTGAGGTCAACGTGTTAGCACCGGTAGCGCTCACCCAGGCGCTTCTACCCGCCTTGCGCGCGGCGCAGGGCGACGTGGTGTTCATCAACTCCGGCGCGGGGATCAACGCACACCCGGGCATCGGCTCGTACTCGGCGAGCAAGTTCGCGTTGCGCGGCTTCGCCGATGTGCTGCGGGCCGAGGAACCACTACTCAGGGTGACCTCGGTGCATCCCGGCCGCATCAGCACACCCATGCAACAGGAGCTCACCGAACACGAAGGGCGCGAATATGATCCGGCAGAGTACATGCGCCCAGAATCCGTGGCGCAGCTGGTCGCCGATGCCGTGAACCTTCCGCGCGACGCCCGCGTTCATCAGATCGTGGTGCGGCAGAACTGAATCAGTCGTCGTCGCGATGGCGTAGGGGCAGGCACCAGATATCGCTGTACGGCAACGCCTGGTTCAGGTAGGCCAGGAATTCACCCTTACCGCGATCACCCGTGCGGATAGTGGATGCGACCGCCTCGGCAACAGCCGCCAGATCCGGCATCACCCCGGCGTCGTTATTGCGCGCGTCCATCTGCCCATCCTGGCCCCCGTGATCTTGAAATGGAAGGCCCCCGGGCGGACCGATCTGAGCGAGCGCCCCTAGACGACCAGGTTCACCATGCGGCCGGGCACCACGATGACCTTCTTCGGGGTGGCACCCGCCAGGAACTCCAGCACCTTCTCCTCGGCGAGCGCCGCTGCTTCGATATCGCCCGCCGGCGCATCGGCGGCAACCGTGATGCGGCCACGTACCTTGCCGTTCACCTGGATCGGGTACTCGACCGTGTCGGCCACGAGCCACCGCTCATCGGATTCCGGGAACGGGCCGTGCGCCAAGGACTCATCGCGCCCCAGCCGGCTCCACAGCTCCTCGGCCAGATGCGGCGCCAGCGGCGCGAGCAGCAACACCAACGGTTCCACCGCCGCGCGCGGGGCACCCTCCGGGTACTCCTTGGTGAGGTGGTTGGTGTACTCGATCAACTTGGCCGCTGCGGTGTTATTACGCAGGGCTGCATAGTCTTCGGTGACTCCAGCGATCGTCTTGTGCAGCGCCCGCAGTGTCGCTTCGCTCGTCAGGTCATCGTCGGTGACTCGGATCTCGCCGGTCTCCTCATCGATTACCGTACGCCACACCCGCTGTAAAAACCGGTGTGCGCCAACGACATCCTTTGTCGCCCACGGACGCGACAGCTCAAGCGGGCCCATCGACATCTCGTACACGCGCAGTGTGTCGGCGCCGTAGTTGTCGCAGATGTCATCCGGCGAGATCGAGTTCTTGAGGCTCTTACCGATCTTGCCGAACTCTTGTTTCACCTCGGCACCCTGGTAAAGGAACTTTCCGCTCTCCTCAACCACCTCGGCGGCCGGGACGTACATGCCGCGCGCGTCCGTGTAGGCGTACGCCTGGATGTAGCCCTGGTTCAGCAGCCGCCGATACGGTTCGCGGGAGCTGACGTGTCCGAGGTCGTAGAGGACCTTATGCCAGAACCGCGAGTACAGCAGGTGCAGCACGGCGTGCTCCATGCCGCCGACGTACAGGTCGACGCCACCGGGATCATCCGGACCATGCTCGGCCGGGCGCGGACCCAACCAGTAGGCCTCGTTCTCCTTGTCGCAGAAGGCTTCCGCGTTGTCAGGGTCCGCGTAACGCAGCTCGTACCACGAGCTGCCCGCCCACTGCGGCATCACATTGGTATCGCGCGTGTACTGCTTGAGTCCATCGCCCAGGTCCAGCTCGACGCTCACCCAATCGGTGGCCTTCGACAGGGGCGGCGACGGCTCGCTCGAAGCGTCATCGGGATCGAAGGACACCGGCGCGTAGTCCTCTACCTCCGGCAGCTCGACGGGCAGCACATCCTCGCCCAGCGCATGCGGTCGCCCGTCCTCGCCATAGACGATGGGGAACGGCTCGCCCCAATAGCGCTGGCGCGCAAAGAGCCAGTCGCGCAGCTTGTATTCGATGCGCGATTCGCCACGCCCGTCGTTCACCAGCCGGCGGGTCACCTCGACCTTGGCCGCGACGACATCCAGCCCATTCAGGTAGTCAGAGTTCACCAGCGCGCCATCGCCCGTGTATGCGGCCTCCGTGACATCACCACCGGAAATCACTTCCCGCACAGGCAAACCGAAGGCATGCGCAAAATCCCAGTCGCGCTGGTCATGTCCCGGCACCGCCATGATGGCTCCGGTGCCATAGCCCACCAGCACATAGTCCGCGATGAAGACCGGCACCGGATCACCGCTCACCGGGTTAGTCGCATACGCACCGGTGAAGACGCCCGTCTTTTCTTTGTTCTCTTGACGTTCCAGATCGCTCTTGGCCGCGATGGAGCGCCGGTACTGGTCGATGGCCGCACGTGGCGAGTCCTGACCACCGGTCCACCTCGCGTCGGTCCCCTCCGGCCAGCTGTCGCCGACCAGCGCATCGACCAGCGGGTGCTCGGGGGCCAGCACCATGTAGGTGGCGCCGAAAAGTGTGTCGGGCCTGGTGGTGAATACCTCGATATCGCCTACGCCTGCGACGGCGAACAACACCGACGCACCCTGTGACCGGCCGATCCAGTTGCGCTGCATCGTCTTGACCTTGTCGGGCCAATCCAGGTACTCCAGGTCGTCGATCAGCCGGTCGGAGTATGCGGTGATCCGCATCATCCACTGCCGCAACCGCTTACGGAAGACGGGGAAGTTGCCGCGCTCGCTGCGGCCATCCGAGGTGACCTCTTCGTTGGCCAGCACGGTACCCAATCCCGGGCACCAGTTGACCACGGAATCCGATTGGTACACGAGGCGGTACGAGTCGACGAGATCGGCTCGCTGACCGTCGCTCAGTTCCCCCCACACCGTGCCATCGGCAGGGGTACGCGCGCCGGAATCGAATTCGGCCACCAGCTCGTCGATTCGACGGGCCCGCTGGGTATCGACGTCATACCAGGCGTTATAGATCTGCAGGAAGATCCACTGAGTCCACGTGTAGAAGTCGACGTCGGTGGTCGCGAAGCTGCGGCGTGAGTCATGGCCCAGTCCGAGCCGCCCCAGCTGACGCTTGTAGTTGACGATGTTGGCCTCGGTGCGCACCCGCGGGTGCGTGCCCGTCTGCACCGCGTACTGCTCGGCGGGGAGCCCGAACGCGTCGAACCCCAGTGCATGCAGCACGTTGGCGCCGCGCATCCGGTGGAAGCGGGCATAGACATCCGTCGCGATGTAGCCCAGCGGGTGTCCGACGTGCAGCCCGTCACCCGACGGGTAGGGGAACATGTCCTGGACAAACATCTTGTCCGTGGGAATCGGGGTGCCGTCGGTCGGCGCGAGCGTCCCCACCGGATTCGGTACATGGAACGTGCCGCGGTCGGCCCAATTCTGTTGCCAGTTGTGCTCGATCTGCCCGGCGAGCTGCGCGGAGTAGCGATGCTTGGGGAATTCGGCGGTTTCCTCAGTAGCTCTGCCGGCGTCCTGCTGGGCTTCAGTCACGCATCAAGGGTAAATGCGGCAGCTCAGCGAACAGAAATCGCCGGTTTGGCGACGAGAGTTAATCACTCTGGTCACAATCCGGCCACTTCCGGGGGTGTCCGGGGTGGTTTCTCAGCTGCGCTCATTAACTTCGGGACCGCCACAACCGAAAGCCTGCCTGTCGACATCGCGGTCGACACCTCCGCGCCCACGGTTGTCGTCCACAACGCGCAGACAACTCACACGACGCATTGGACAGAGCCGGAAGGACAGAGAAGTGAAGACCACACGGTATTCAGTCAGGTTCGCGGCGGCCACGGCCTCCGTCGCAGCACTGCTCGCCGGGACCACCGCCATCGCACTGGCGGACCCACAGCCCGTACCCCCGGCACCGGTGGCCACTCCGAACGCCGCCACGTCGGCTCCCGTCGCACCGGCGGCAGCCCCCAACGCTCCCGCCCCGAATGCGGCGGCCGCACCGGCGACGGCGCCCACGGCGTCAACGAATCCGCTGCAACCCTCCGCGCCGATCAGCGGGCTCGCACCTGCCAACGAGGGCACGCTGACGGAATTCTTCGCTTCCAAGAACGTCAAGCTGGAACCGCTGACCAAGAACAGTCACGGTGCACCGCGCATCAGCATTCCGATACCCAACAACTGGGCGAACGTGCCGGATCCCAATGTCCCCAACGCCTACCAGGTGATTGTCAGCAAGGCCAACGGCACCGGGCTGTACCAGTCCAACGCGCAGGTCACCATGAGCAAGCTTGTCGGCGAGTTCGACACCAACGAGGCCGTCTCTCACGGTCCCGTTGAGGTCAAGGCCCTGCAGGGCTGGCAGCCCACCGACGCCTCGCTGGTCACCTATCAAGGCGCCCCATCCTCGGTCGTGGAGGGCACGTTCCGCCAGGACGGTGAAACCCTCAACACCTCGCGCCGGGCCGCGATCATCACGCAAGGAAAGGACCGTTACCTGGTCCAGCTGGCCGTCACCACGACCGTCGGCAACGCCATCGCCGAAGCTCCCGCCACCGACCTGATCGTCAACGGGCTGCGCTTCGGAGATGCGGCGCCGGTCACCGCGCCGGTAGCCGATCCAAATGCGCTCGCCGATCCGGACGCCGTGCCCGGTGCACCCGTCACGCCTGCTCCGGGGGCACCCGCGCCCGCGGACCCCAACGCGCCGCCTTCGCCGGCACCGGGCATCCCCGGCCTGCCACCCCTGCCCACCCTGCCTCCGCTGATCCCACCGGCGCCGCCCGCGGCATAACCGGCCGCGCATCCCGCTTAAACTGAACGGGTGTTGATCGCCGCCATCGTGACCATTGCCCTCGCCGGGCTGCTGGCTGCGCTGTCGGCGGCGGCGTTCCTACGGGCACCGCACGGCAGCCCTCAGCGCATGCTCGCACCCGCCCAGGCCGCAGCCGCCGTCATCCTCGCCGCAGGCGCGCTCGCCGCGCTATTCGGCTCCACCGCAATCGGTTTGGTGGGACTGGTGGTATGTGGTGCCGCTGCCATCGTGACGATGGGTGCGGCCGCCTGGCAGGTCGCGCGATACACCACCGCCGCACAACAGATGTCGTCCTCGGGCGGCTGCGGCAGTTCCTGCGGCGGCTGCCCCAGTGCGGGCGCCCCCGCGAGTGACGGTCTTCGCGCAAGCGGCTCATCCGTGTGCGCGCGGCCCTGACATGTCCAATCTTTAGACACGTCGGCGTTACCTCATCTGAATGTGATCCGTATTCGCCCATGTCGGCCCATTTTTTGGTGTTATGTTCCCGGCACTCGTAGACAGGTGTGGTCAGAAAGGGAGCCGTGAAAGACACCAAGCAGATGGTGAAGTTCATCCTCGTTGGTGTTCTCACGCTTGCTTCCGGTATCGCCGCGTACATCTATCGCGACGACCAGCTGATGGTGGACCTGCTCACCGTGCCACTGTTCACCGGCATCATCGGATACATCACCAACTGGACCGGCGTGCTGATGCTGTTCGCACCCTTGCGTTTTTACGGCTGGCGCATCCCGGGACTACGCACCTTGTACGCCTTCCTGCCCCGACGCGTGCAGGTGATTCCCGCCATCACCTCCGACGGACGGTTCGGGTGGCAGGGCATTGTGCCGTCACGTGCGGAGAAGATGGCCAGCATCGCCGTCGACAAGAGCCTCGCCAAGCTCGGTAGCATCTCGGACTTCTACGAGCAGCTCGAACCGGATCTCATCGCGAATCACCTTGCACTGATTGCCAAAACAGAGATTCGCAGCGTTATCACGAAGATCATGGAGCGCGAGGACCCCCAGCTGTGGCACAACCTGCCGCCGGCATTGCGGGAGATGATGTTCAAGCGCATCGAGAATCAGCTGCCGCAGATCGTCAAGAACATGACCGATCAAATCGGCGAGAACATCGGCCAACTCGTCGACGCCAAGCTGATGATCATCCGATACCTCACCGCTCATCCCAAGCTGCTCAATGACATCTTCCGGACCATGGGACACAAAGAGCTGCAGTTCATGCAGAACTTCGGGTTCTACTTCGGCTATCCCATGGGCTTCGTACTCGTCGCGATCCTGCACTCGGTTCCGCACCACTGGTGGACTCCGTGGATCGTCCTGCCACTGGGCGGCATCGTGATCGGGTACATCGTCAACTACCTCGGCATCACCATGATTTTCGAACCCGTGCATCCCAACAAGTGGGTGCCGTGGCGCCAGGGTCTCTTCATCAAACGCAAGTCGGAGATCTCGGAGGAGTACGCGCGCACCATTTCCGAGAACGTCATCACCCTGGAGAACATCGGCAACGAGATGCTCAACGGGCCACGGTCGGACCGCACCCGGCAGATGCTGGCCGACGGCATCCGGCCGGCACTGGAGCAAGCGCTCGGGCCCGCGCGCCGCGCCATTCGAGTAGCCGTTGGTCGGCGCCAATACGACCAGATCACGGAGTCGGTCACCATCGAGGCAACCGGATTCGCGCCGCTGGCGTTTTCCGATCCGGAGTTCAACAAGCAACGCCAGGGCAAGATCGGTGCCTTCGTCTCGACCCAGATGCACAAGCTCTCACTCGACGATTTCAATGAGTTGCTGCGCTCGGCGGTCAAACAGGACGAGTGGTTGCTCTTCGTGCACGGCGCCGTCCTCGGTGCGGCCGGCGGGCTGGCCCACCTGCTCATCTTCCCGCCAGCAGGGTGACACGTGGCCCGAATCGACCTGACAAGATGATGCCCGATGACCAATAACACGCCCGTACCCGCGCACAACAATCAGCAGCTGCGGCCCGATCGCGTTGTCCAGGGCGTGGCCATGCTGGCCGCGAAAACCTGGTGGCGTGGCGTCAAGTGGTCGGCCGATATCGCCACCACCACCGGTACCAAGATCATCGACGACGTCCGGGCCGGGCGCTCGGCCTCTGATATCGCCCTGTCGGCCACCGAGCATGTCCTGGGCGCCGTGCGCGACGCCTTGCAGCTGCCCACCGACTCCACTGGGCTCACCATTACCAAGCCGCAAAGGCCCGCCCCGTCTCGGGTCACCATCGACATCACCGAATCGGGTACGCCCGACTGCGACGAATTGCGCCGGCGTGGTGCCGAATTGCTGCGGCGTTCGGCTGATGTCTCCGACGTGGAGGACACCCATCCCGCGTACGCCCGCATTCTCAATCAGCTGGCACCTGATGAGGCGCGCATCCTGCGGTTCCTCGCCGCGCACGGCGCACAGCCGGTGGTGGACGTGCGCACCAGCCGTCCGTTTGACGTCGGCTCGGAGATGATCGCCGAGGGGCTGTCGATGGTCGCGGAACGTTCGGGCTGCCGCTACACCGACCGCAACAATGCCTACACCAACAATCTGGTACGCCTCGGCCTGGTGCGCTCATCTCCGGAAGCGGTTGCGGCCGAGCGCTATCAGGTATTGGAGGTGCAACCGGACGTCGTCGCCGCGTGCCGCCGCGCGGGCCGTGCCCATAAGACCGTCCGCCGCAGCATCCACTTGACGCCCTTCGGTGAGGACTTCTGCCGGGCCGTGATCCCCTCGGATCCGTCAGTGGGCGACGATCTGTAGGTCTAGTTGCGGCTGACGTCGATGGGGTGCGTCGCCAACAATGACAACGGCAACGGCTGACGTCGCAGCACCTTGGCCCACAGGTCATGGCTCGCATCGGTCAACACATCGGACGGCAGCGCGGACAACACGATCCAATCGTCACGCTCGACCTCGCCCTCCAGCTGACCGATCGTCCAGCCCGAGTAGCCGGCGAAGACCCGGACGCCCTCCACCAGCGGGGCGATGTCGTCGGGCTCGGCATCCAGATCGACCATGGCCATACGGCCCGCCACGTGACGCAGACCCTTCACACCGTCGATGCTGACCCCGTCCCGCAGAGTCGCCAGACACAGCGCCGCATCACGTTTGACCGGCCCACCGATGAACATCGTCTTGGGCTTGCTGGCGAGCTTGGCCCACTTCGGCAGCACGTTGTACACCGCGGTCTCGCTCGGGCGGTTGACCACCACACCCAGAGTGCCGCCGTCGTTGTGCTCGACGATGAAGATCACGCTGCGCCGAAACGTCGGCTCGAACAGGTTAGTGTTGGCGACCAGCAGGGTGCCCGCCCGCAGGCGATGTGCGGGCGGCGCCATGTAGCCCTCGCCATATGCCTCGCCCTCTTCGGGCTCGTCGCCGTGCGCCACCTCAATATCATGACATCGTTTGCCGTTTCATGACTTGTGCCCGGCCAACCGCTACACATTTGTAGTGTGGGTGTTAAGCAGTCCGCCTCCTTCCTTCCCCCTCATTCCTGTAGCCCGATCTCGACATACGAAAGCGACACACATGAATGCGCGCCACTCGCCGCTGAGCTTGTGGCACGCCATCCACGATCTCCCCGACTTCGGGCGGCTCGTGTGGGTGCGGCTGCTGACCCAATTCAGCGATGGCCTCTTTCAGGCCGGACTGGCGGGTGCCCTGCTGTTCAACCCCGAGCGTGAGGCCGAGCCGTGGGCCATTGCCGGCGCGTTCGCGGTGCTGTTCCTGCCGTATTCGGCAATCGGTCCATTCGCGGGCGCGCTGCTGGACCGATGGGACCGGCGTGCGGTCCTGATCTGCGCCAACTTGCTCCGGGTACTGCTGGTGGCCATCGTCGGTATCGAACTGGCCTTCAGCGCCGACGACGTGGTGCTGCTGTTGGGCGCGCTGATCGTCAACGGGGTCACCCGGTTCGTGACATCGGGCCTTTCGGCTGCCCTCCCCCACGTGGTCCCTCGCGATCAGGTCGCGACCATGAACTCGGTGGCCACCGCTGTCGGCGCCACCGCCACCTTCGCTGGTGCCAACTTCATGCTGATGCTGCGGGCCGTCTTCGGTGCCGGGGACTTGGGTTCTGCCACAGTCATTTTCCTGGTGATCGTGCCGGCAACGGCGGCGGCGTGGGTGGCCTCGGGATTTCCCGGCGACCGGCTGGGCCCGGATGACAGCGTGCGCGCCGTGCACGGCTCAGCCCTCTACGCCGTGGCCACTGGCTGGCTGCATGGTGCGCGCACCATCGTCAGCACGCCCTCGGTGTTCGACGCGCTCATCGGCCTGGCCGCTCACCGCATGGTGTTCGGCATCAACACCTTGCTGGTCCTGGTCCTGGTGCGTAACAACACCTCGCTGTTCGCCGGGATCGGCGCCGCGGCATTGTTCCTGGCGTGCACCGGCATCGGTTCATTCCTGGGAACCGTCTCCACCCCCGCCCTGCTGCGGCGATTCGGCCGTGGACGCACCCTCGGGATGGCGCTCGGTGGTGCGGTTGTCCTGCAGCTGATTGCCTCCGGGCTGTACGTACCCATCGTGCTCGCTGCCGCGTTCGGCCTCGGGATGGCAGGGCAGGTGATCAAGTTGTGCGCCGACGTCGGCATGCAGACCGATGTCGACGACGCCCTGCGGGGACACGTCTTCGCCGTGCAGGACTCGCTGTTCTGGGTCACGTTCACCGGTGCCATGAGCGTGGCCGCCGCCTTCATCACGCATGCACACTGGCTGGCCTTCTCCGGCGCAGTGATCTACTTGATCGGTCTGATCGTGCACATGACCCGGACCCTGTGGCCCAGCCCGGCCGCACCGAACCAACCCGACCCGGAAGGACACGCCCGTGACCTCGACCGCTGACGCTGTCATCGATGACCTGCGTGACGAGAGCGATGGGCTCGACGCCCTGGTCACACCACTGTCCGCGGAGGGCTGGACACGGGACACTCCCGCGGCGGGCTGGACCGTCGCCCACCAGATCGCGCACCTGCACTGGACCGATGCGCAATCGCTGCTGGCAGTCACCGATCCGGAGGGCTTCGCCAACGAGCTGCCCAAGGCGCTGGCCGATCCCTTCGGATTCGTGGACAAGGCCGCCGAGGAGACCGCGCAGACCCCTCCGGCCGAGCTGCTCACCCGCTGGCGCGATACCCGCAATCAATTGCATGCCGCACTGCGCGCGGTGCCCGATGGTGTGAAGATCCCCTGGTACGGGCCGCCGATGAGCCCCGCCTCCATGGGCACTGCACGCCTGATGGAGACGTGGGCGCACGCCCTTGACGTCGCCGACGCGCTCGGAGTGGCACCCACGCCTACCGCTCGACTGAAATCCATTGCTCACCTTGGTGTTCGGACTCGGGACTACGCGTTCTCGGTGCATTCACTGCCGGCCCCGGCTGATCCGTTCCGTGTGGAGCTGACCGGACCCGACGGCGACACGTGGGCCTGGGGCCCCGAAGACGCCGCCCAGCGCGTCACCGGATCGGCCGTCGATTTCTGCTACTTGGTGACCCAGCGTCGGCCCCGCGCCGAGCTGGACCTGCGGGCCACCGGCGAAGACGCGCAGAAGTGGCTGTCCATCGCGCAGGCCTTCGCCGGCCCGCCCGGCGCCGGCCGCGGGTAGCAGCCGCGATAATCGGCCGCGCGCTCGATCCCTCAGAGGCGATGTTCGCGGGCAACCGCAGCACCGTCGCGTACTCGGCTTTCGGAATCGGCGCACTCGATATCGGTGCCCTGACAACCGCTTTCCACGCGCTGCTGGCGAGCTATCCGGTATTGAACACGCAGATCGTGCCTGCCGGGCACGGGTACGCGCTTCAATACGCCCTCCATCCGCCCGCACTGCAAGTGGGTACATGCACCGCTCTACCCCGAGCAGGATTCACCATCGTCGACCCCAACGCCGTCTGTGCCATCGACGTGGCGCAGCGCGGCAATGACTTTCGGCTGACCCTGCTCATTCACCACAGCATCGCCGACGCGGGTGCTGCCCTGAACTACCTGGAAGTTCTGTGCTCGCTCTACACCCACGTGGTCGAGACAGGATCAGCCGGGACCATCCGCTCCCACCCCCTCGCCATCTCGCTGGAGCGGTTCCTTGCCGAGCGCGGGTACGTCCTACCCGAGCCCTGTGCGCCCCCCGCGCCACGAGCCGAGACCACGGTCGACGCGACGATCGTGGTACGGCACGGGCGCACCCGGCTCGGGCGCGAGCAGACCACGCGGTTGTTCGACGCGGCCCGCGCGGCCGGCCTCACCGTGCACGGGATCGTGTGCGCCGCGATTCTGCTGGCCGCTCACGCGCTTTCACGGTCGCAGGGCCAGGTCGCGTTTGGCCTCACATCATCGGTGGACCTGCGCACGCGAACAGGCGCACCCATCGCCGCGGCGCAAGGGACGGTGATCCAAGGGGCCGACACCGCGATTCTGGCTGTCGCACCCGATGATGACCCCCTGCGCCTGGCTCGCGCCGTACTGGATTCTCTGGCGGGTGGCCTTGCGGATCACAGTGTGCACCAAGCATTTCTGCGCTATCCACAGCCGCAGCAGTCCATCGAAAATCCGCTCATGGTCACCAACTGGGGCCAGATACCTCCGCTGCGTCTGCCGGAGGGACTGCGGGTACACGACTTCCGCGCCACCGTACGGGGTTGGCGCATCGGGTTGCGGGCCACGACACTTCCGCCGAGCTTCTTCATCACCACCTGCGACGGACGGCTCAGCCTCGATCATCCGGTCTGGGTGATCGACGAGTCCGATCCCACCGTCGCGTGGACAGCGGCGCTAGGACGGGCCTTCGGCCGCATTCTGCGCTGACGGGCGCGGAGGTCCCAGCGGCCGGGCCGCGTCAGCGACGCCGTCGCCGTCTCCGTCGATGAGCTCGACATCCCAGCGACCGTCGCCCGTGGTGTCGGCGTAGACGGACGTGCCAGATTCGCCCGTCCGGAAAGCTCTTTCAGCGTCACCGTCGCCATCGACATCGAGCAGCTGCTCGGGTATCCCATCCCCGTCGATATCGGCTGCACCACCGGGGTGTTCGACCCCGTCAAGACCGAACCAGCTGATCGATCCGCTTCGTTCCACGTGAAACGCCCACGTGCCCAAGCCATCATCGGTGAAGTACGCCTCCGGCCTGCCGTCGTTGTCCACGTCGAGAACACTGTGGTCGGCCGAGCCGTCACCGTCGGCGTCCCACATCACGTCGTCGAACAACCCATCACCATCGAAATCCAGTCGCACCGCGTCGAGAATCCCGTCACCGTCGAGGTCGACATTGGGTGGCGCTTCCCACGCGGTGACGACCCCGTCTCCCTCACCAAGGCAGTAGTCCATATCCGATACGAGCCCCCGACGAGCCCGCGCGTTCCGTCCTCTTCGGGCCTGTGGATAACCGCCCCGACAGAACGTGCGCTGATTTCGGTTCACATAGATAGGAGGGGCACCGCAGCGATTCGGTTCCATCCGTAATCTCTGACCCCGTGGATGCCCCAACGCTCACGCTGCTTCTCGGTGCAGCGGCCGCCGCCGGCTGGGTCGACGCGGTCGTGGGCGGCGGCGGGCTCGTCCTCATCCCGGTCTTGATGCTCGTCTTCCCCGGGATGACCCCTGCGACGGCGTTGGGCACCAACAAGCTCGCCGCACTGTCGGGTACCGCATCGGCCGCTATCCGGCTCTTCCCCAAAACGCCCTTGAACTGGCGCGCGCTACTCGGAGCCTTCGTTGTCGCGGCCGCGTTCTCCAGTGCGGGTGCCTACACCGCCTCACGGTTACCCGTGTCCGTGTTCAAGCCCGTGGTGCTGGTCCTGCTGGTAGCGGTGGGGGTGTTTGTCGCGACACGCCCTCAGTTCGGGACGTCGACCACAGACACCGCGCGCACCAAGACCGCCACCCTCACCGCACTCGCAGTGGCCGCCGTCCTCATTGCGTTCTATGACGGCATCATGGGCCCGGGCACCGGGACCTTCATGATCATCCTGTTGACCGCCGTCGCGGGGATGACCTTCCTGGAAAGCTCGGCCACCGCCAAGGTGCTCAACTCCGGAACCAACGTGGGGGCGCTCATCGTCT
Organism: Mycobacteroides salmoniphilum; assembly: GCF_004924335.1. Lineage (NCBI taxonomy): Bacteria > Bacillati > Actinomycetota > Actinomycetes > Mycobacteriales > Mycobacteriaceae > Mycobacteroides > Mycobacteroides salmoniphilum. The sequence continues at coordinate 4,752,482 of NZ_CP024633.1, forward strand.
TCGCGTCACAGGGCCATGTGCTGTGGCTGCTGGGGCTGGCGCTCGGTGTCGCGAATATCGCGGGTGCTCAGCTCGGTGCGCATATGGCACTCGGACGCGGGGCGGGATTTGTCCGTGTGGTCCTGCTGGTGGTTGTCGTGGTGATGGTCGGCAAGCTCGGCTACGACATGCTCGGCTGATCAGGAGCCATCGCGGGCCGCCCACCATTCCCGCAGCGCCCCGACGGCCTCATCGTGGTCGAGCGGACCCCGCTCCAGCCTGAGCTCCTTCAAAAACCGCCAGGCCTGACCCACAATCGGTCCGGCGGGTACGCCCAGCAGCTCCATGATCGCGTTGCCGTCGAGATCGGGCCGCACCCGCGCCAGATCCTCCTGAGCGGTCAGCTCCGAGATGCGCTCCTCGAGCCCGTCATAGTTGGCCTGCAACCGGGCCGCACGGCGCTTGTTCCGCGTCGTGCAGTCCGCGCGCACCAGCTTGTGCAGCCGGGGTAACAACGGGCCGGCATCGGTGACATACCGGCGCACCGCCGAATCGGTCCACGTGCCGTCCCCATACCCATGGAACCGCAGATGCAAATACACCAGCTGCGACACATCGTCGACCATCTGCTTGGAGTACTTGAGGGCGCGCATGCGCTTGCGCACCATCTTGGCCCCGACAACCTCGTGGTGGTGAAAGCTCACCCCGCCGCCGTCCTCGTGCCGACGGGTGGCCGGCTTACCGATGTCATGCAGCAGCGCCGCCCACCGCAGCACCAGATCGGGGCCCTCGTCTTCGAGATCCACCGCCTGCTCCAGCACTGTCAGCGAGTGCCGGTACACGTCCTTGTGCTGGTGATGTTCGTCGATGGTCAGCCGCATGTCGCCGACCTCGGGTAGCACCACCGCGCCCAGCCCGCTGTCCACCAACAGATCGATTCCTGCGACCGGATGCGCCCCCTGGATCAACTTGTCCAACTCGACCTGCACTCGTTCGACGGTTATCCGCCCCAGTTGGCCGGACATCGCATCCAGTGCCGTCAGCACCCGCGGCGCCACCGTGAAGCCGAGCTGCGCAACGAACCGGGCCGCGCGCAGCATGCGCAGCGGGTCATCGCCGAAAGAAATCTCCGGAGCCGCCGGGGTATCGAGCACCCCGGCGCGCAGCGCTTCCAGCCCATTGAGCGGATCGCAGAACTCTCCGGGCCCGTCCGGCCCGATCTTGACCGCCATCGCATTGACGGTGAAATCCCTGCGCACCAGATCGCCCTCGAGGCTGTCGCCGAAAACCACCTCGGGATTGCGCGTCTGCTGGTCATAGCTGTCGCTGCGGAACGTGGTGATCTCCACCCGTTGCCCCTTGCGCGCCACCCCGATCGTGCCGAAAGCGATACCGGTATCCCAGATGGCCTCGGCCCAGCCAGTCACCAATTCCTGGACCTGCTCGGGGCGAGCATCGGTGGTGAAGTCGAGATCGGTGCCCAACTTGCCCAGCAGGGCGTCGCGGACGGTGCCGCCCACCAGATACAGGTCAAAGCCCGCGGAATCGAAGAGCGCACCCAACTCCGACAGCATCTTCTGATGCCGGTTCAGGGTCACCGCGGCGGTGGCCAACAGCTCGGTGGTCGGTATCGATTCGGGCACGTCGGGCAGCCTACCGGCGCGTATCGCCAGGGCTCTCAGTAGCGGGAACTACTATCACATGGGTGTCTGACTCCTCCGGCGGTTCCCGCACGGGTGGGTCGTCGGACGAACCCGGCTCGGACGCAGCCTCAGCACGCGGCAGAGGGTCGCGCCGCGGTCGGCGCAACCGATCGCAGGGTCGAGCACAGGGCCGGGCGCAAGGCGCCGGTACTCCGGCGGCCACACCTGCCGCCGACACTTCCTCCGGATCTGATGGGGCAGCCGGCGCGGGTGGAAAAGGTCGCGGGCGCATCAAGGGCAGGCCCGCTGGAACCTCGCTGCGTACCGTCCGCGAAACCTCCGCCGGTGGCCTGGTCATCGCCGGAATCGACGGCCCCAAGGATGGCCAGGTGGCCGCCCTCATCGGGCGCACCGACCGGCGCGGCCGGATGCTGTGGTCGCTGCCCAAGGGCCATATAGAACAGGGCGAGACCGCCGAACAGACCGCGATCCGCGAGGTCGCCGAGGAGACCGGAATCCGCGGCAGCGTGCTCGCCGCACTCGGCAGCATCGACTACTGGTTTGTCACCGAGGGCCGCCGCGTTCACAAGACCGTGCACCACTATCTGATGCGCTCCCTGGGCGGCGAGCTGTCCGATGACGATGTCGAAGTCACCGAGGTCGCCTGGGTTCCCCTTGGCGAGCTGCCCAGCCGTCTGGCGTACGCCGATGAACGGCGGCTGGCCGAGGTGGCCGGCGACCTCATCGACAAACTGCACTCCGGGGGGCCCGAATCGCTGCCACCCCTACCCCAATCCACACCACGACGACGACCTCAAACGCACTCGAGTACCCATAGGACACCGGGCCGGCGAACCGGGCGCGGTCCGCAACAATGACCCGACTCACGCATCGCAGCGCGACGCGTGTGGCGGCCGTACTTGCCGTCCTCGCGCTTGTCCTGCTCGGCGCTCCATGGTCCGCGCCCCTGGCCTACGCCTATCGAGACGGGCAGTTCCTCAAGGTCGTCCTCGACGAGGTAACCCCACAGACCGTCACCACTGTCGATTCGATGGTGACCGTGCGCGGCAGCGTGACCAACGTCGGCGATCGGCCGGTTACCGATGTCGTCGTTCGGTTGGAGCGAGCCGAAGCGATCGCCACCAGCTCGGAGCTGCGCGCCAGTCTTCATGGCCGCCATGACCAGTACCAGCCCGTCGGCGAGTTCGTCACTGTCGCAGGAACTCTCACACAGGGGCAGCAACGTCCCTTCACTCTCGCCTTCCCGCTGCGTGGCGGCGCCGGACCGACCTGGAACATCGCCGCGCCCGGGGTGTATCCAGCCCTGGTGAACGTCAACGGCACCCCGGACTACGGGGCCGCCGCGCGGCTCGACGACGCCCGCTTTCTGCTCCCGGTTCTCGGAGTTCCGCCCCCGACCGGAGCTGACTCCGAACCCGAAGTCGCCCCCGACACGTCTCGGCCCGTGGGTCTGACTCTGCTGTGGCCCCTGGCCGACCGTCCGCGGCTGGTGCCCGGCCAGCCCGGTGGACCGACGCCGGTGCGGCTGCTCGATGATCAACTGGACCGTTCGCTATCTCCCGGCGGCCGGCTGGACGCGCTGCTGGGCGCCCTGGAGTTCGCGACCGACGCGGCCGTTGACCCCAAAGGAGACCTGGGCCGCACGGTCTGCGTGGCGGTGGACCCCGATCTGCTGGTCACGGTGAACGAGATGACGCTGGGGTACCAGGTTCTCGACAACGCGGCCGATCTCGCCGGTCCCGTACACCCGGGCACCGGACAGGGACTCGCCGTCGCGTGGCTCGACCGGCTGCGCGCATTGGCCAGGCACACCTGCATCACACCGCTGCCCTACGCGCAGGCCAGTCTGGATGCGGTCGCGCAGATGGCCGACGAAGGCCTCGCCCACCAGGCCACCACCGGCGCCGCCGATGTGCTCGATCAGATTTTGGGAATCAACAGCCTGCGCGGCGCCACGCTCCTGGGCGACGGCCACCTCTCGAAGACCGGTATCGATCTGCTCACCGGACTGGGGCCAACCGTCGCGGTATCCGCCCTACCCTCGGGGCAGGAAACGCCCCCCGACTTCAACGCGCGCCGAGTGTCTGACACCGTCGTCGCGTCACCCTTCGATCCGTCGGTGGGTGCCGCGTTGAGTGCCGTCGGTCGCACACCCTCCACCCCCGAATACGTGCCCCAGTCGCTTCGCTTTGCGTTGCAACATGATTCGCGCGTCGCACGGATGCAGGACGCGGTCGGCGCGATGGCCTGGCAGGCGCTCACCCCCCAGCAGACTCCCCGCCAGACGATTCTGCTGCCGGAAGCCACCTGGGATCTGTCCGACGGCGAGGCGCGCGCCATCCTGTCCGCCACCTCCACTCTTCTGCACGCCGGACTCGCGATACCGCGCCCACTACCGACGGTGATCGGTGAGGCTCGTGCCGGCGCTCAGGCCAACCCCGTGGATTCCGTGTTCGGCGTGGATTCACCGGGTGCCGTGGACGACGGGGTGTCACTGGGGCTCGGCGACGAGGTCCGCCGGCTGTGGGGACTCACCGCCGCGCTGACCGTGGACGCTCGCACCGGGCTCACCGGTGCCCAGTACACCGATCCACTACGTCAGGACGCCCTGCGCGCCGTGAGCCAAAGCGTGCCGCCGGATGCGCGTGACGACACCGCCCAGGAGCGGCTCTCCGCCATCCGCCGCACGGTCGGCGACCTATTCAACGCCGTCACCGTCGTCAATCCGGGCGGTTCCTACACACTGGCCACCGAGCACAGCCCCCTGCCGTTGGTGCTGCGCAACGAGCTTCCGGTACCGATCCGCGTCGCCCTCCGCGTCGAGACACCCGCTGGCATGAGTGCGACAGATGTCGGTGTGCAAGAGATTCCGCCCGGATTCTTGCCGGTGAAGGTGCCCGTAGAGGTCAACGTGTCCCAGCGCATGGCGGTGGACGTGACGCTGCATACGCCCGACGGTCTGCCCCTTGGCGATCCGGTACGTCTATCCGTGCACTCCAACGCCTACGGCAAGCCACTGTTCTTCATCACCATCAGTGCCGCGACGGTGCTCTTCGCGTTGACGGGCCGACGCCTGTGGCACCGGTTCCGCGGTCAGCCCGACCGTGCGGATCTGGATCGCGAGGATGAACCCCCAGCGGGCGGGAGGGGCCCCCAGTGGCAGCCGTGAGGAAGGCGCTGGACCCGCTACCGGATCCCGAATCCGACGACACGATCGAAGAGCTTTCGGACGCGGCCGTCGTCGCGCACTCGGGCTCAATGGCAGTGGCCACCCTGATCAGCCGGATCACCGGTTTCATCAAACTGCTGTTGATCACCGCGGCGCTCGGCGCCGCATCCGCGAGCGCGTTTTCGACGGCCAACCAGCTGCCCAACATCATTGCCGCGCTTGTGCTCGAGGCCACGTTCACCGCCATATTCATTCCGGTACTCACCCGCGCCGAGCGCGAGGACGCCGACGGCGGTCAGGCATTTATCCGCAAGCTGCTGACCATCGCCACCACGCTGCTGCTGGTGACGACGGTGCTGTCGGTGCTGGCCGCACCGCTGCTCGCCTCGCTGCTGCTCGGCTCTGACCCGAAGGTCAGTACGCCGCTGACCACCGCACTGGCCTATCTGCTGCTGCCACAGATCCTCTTCTACGGACTGTCCTCGGTCTTCATGGCGATCCTCAACACCCGCAACGTCTTTGGTCCTCCGGCGTGGGCTCCGGTGTGGAACAACCTCGTCGCCATCGCCGCTCTGATTCTGTTCTGGCTGATGCCTGGTGAGCTCACCCTCGACCCGACACGGATGAGCGATCCGAAACTTCTGGTGCTCGGCATCGGTACCACGCTCGGCGTGGTCACCCAGGCCCTGGTGCTGCTCCCCGGGATCCGTCGCCAGCAGATTCCCCTGCGACCGTTGTGGGGGGTTGACGACAGGCTCAAACAGTTCGCCGGCATGGCCACGGCCATGTTCGCGTACGTGGCGATCAGCCAGCTCGGGTTAGTCATCACCAACCGGATCGCCGCCGGCGCCGCCGAATCCGGACCCATCATCTACAACCAGACCTGGATGATCCTGCAGCTGCCCTACGGGGTGGTCGGCGTCACCATTCTCACCGCGGTCATGCCGCGGCTCAGCCGCAACGCGGCCGCCGAGGACACACCCGCCGTGGTCCGGGACATATCCTTGGCCACCCGGCTCACGATGGTCGTGTTGATCCCGGTGGTGGCGGTGATGACCGTCGCCGGTCCGGCGATGGGGCCGGCGCTCTCCGCGTACGGGCACTTCACCCTCGGCAACGCGCATTACCTCGGGCTCTCCATCTCGCTTTCGTCCTTCACTCTCATCGCGTATGCCCTTGTGCTGCTGCAACTTCGGGTGTTCTACGCACGGCACGAGGCGTGGACGCCCACGCTGATGATCGTCGTGATCACCGCGGTAAAGATTGTCGGCTCGGTGATCGCCCCGCACCTCACCGACGATCCCAACCTGGTCGCGGGCTATCTCGGTGCCGCCAACGGCCTCGGCTTCGTCGCGGGCGCCGTCTGCGGATATCTGTTGTTGCGCCGAAGCATCGGGCGCGCCTCCGGACCGCTCATCGGCCCGGACGTCGCCCGCACGGTGCTGATCACCCTTGCCGTCTCGGTGACCGCCGCCGCCATCGGCCTGGGCGTCGACCGCGGATTCGACCTGGATCTGCTCACCCGGGCGGGAGGTGGCCTGGGCTCGGTCCTGCGGCTGGCCATCCTGGGCACCGTCATGCTGACGGTCACCTTCGCGCTCATGGTGGCGGTCAGGCTCCCGGAGGCACTGAGCGTGGTCTCCATGCTGCAGCGCCGTCTGGGCGGCCGACTCGGGGCCAACATCCAAGATCACGCTTCGGTCATGGGCAACTCCCCTGCGCCATCCCTGCCGTACCCTGATTCGGGTGATCGAGTCGGCGACGACAGTGCCGACGACTCGACAACCGCAAACAAACCAGCGCACGGGGGCGGTGCTGATACGAGAAAGGGCGGGGCCGTGACAGACACCCCAGGGTCATCGACCCGGTCTGTTTCCACCCAGTCCCCATCCGGGGGTGCAGTACCTACCTCGGTGAGGCCCGGTGCCAGTATCGCGGGCGGCCGCTACCGTCTGCTCACCTCGCACGGAGGCCCGGACGGGCTGCAGTTCTGGCAGGCCACCGATACCGAGCTGAATCGGCCGGTGGCACTCACCATCATTGATGGCGCCACCTTCAGCTCCGATCAGGTACAGGACATCCTCTCGAACACCCTGCGGCTCAGCAAGATTGGATCAGCGGGCCTGGCTCGCGTGCTGGATGCCGTGCGTGAGGGAACCGGCGGCATCGTCGTCGCGCAGTGGGTCCGAGGCGGTTCGCTGCGCGAGGTCGCCGATACCGAGCCGTCCGCCGTGGGTGCCAGCCGAGCCGTCCGATCCCTCGCGGAAGCCGCCGACGCTGCCTTTGAGGCCGGGACGGCGCTGAGCATCGACCACCCCGATCGCGTGCGTATCAGCATCGACGGAGACGCCGTGCTCGCGTTCCCCGCCACCCTGTCCTCGGCCACCGCGGACGAGGATGTTCACGGCCTCGGAGCCGCCCTGTATGCGCTGACCACACGCCGCTGGCCGCTCGCCGAAACCGGCCAGCCAAGCGGGCTCCCCGGTGCCAATCGGGCTCCCGACGGTCTGCCAGTCGAGGCACGGATCATCGTTCCCACGGTCCCCGCGGAGATCTCCAATGTGGCCGCACGTGCGCTGAGCGATGATCCCGGTTCTGCCGCCGACCTACTCGACGGACTGGAATCGGCCATCGCGAGCGTCGACCACACCACCATGCTGGAGCCCGCCGCCGCAGCACCCACCCAAGCGCTGAACATCGGCCGGGCCCACGGGTTCCAGGGTCCGGACGACTCCGCTGACGACGAAGATTTCGAAGATGCCGACGACGAGGACCCGGAAGAAGCGGCACGCCACCGCAAGATCTTCCTGATCGGGCTTGGCGTGGTTGGAGTCCTCGTCATCTCGCTGTGCATCGCTCTGGGCGTCTGGGTCACGCGAATCTTCGGCGACGTCGGTCCCCTGGACAAGATCAATATCGGCATCGGATTACCCACCCAGTCATCCAACGGCGACACCGTGAAGCCAGGTAGCGCCGCCAAGATTGTGCAGGCGACCGTGTTCCCTCCGGGTCCCGACGCCGATCAGCCCGGCAAGGCGGGCCTAGCCGTGGACGGCAACGCTTCCACGTCATGGGCAACCGACACCTATACCGACGCCGATCCCTTCCCGGTGCTGTTCAAACCCGGTGTGGGCCTACTGCTCGATCTGCAGTCCGCGAGCGCTCTGAGCAGCGTAACCATCGAATCTCACAGTGTCGGAACGCAAGTGCAGATTCGTTCCGCCGACTCGGCTACGCCCGGCTCCCTCAATGACACCCAGGAGATCTCCGCTACCACCACACTGCAGTCCGGCAAAACGACGATTCCGATCACCAGCAGCGCGCAGGTCTCTCATGTGCTGGTGTGGATCAACAAGCTGGGGTCCACCAATGGTGATCACCACGCGGAGATCGGCGAAATCACGGTCTCAACTGCTTCCTAGCTGCGGGATCGCCTGCCCGTCGAGCAGCTATCGAACGGTTTTCAGTATCGCTGCACATTTCTACCTCTATATTTTTCGCGGTAGTTGAAACCCGATGGCAACCTCGAATTTTGGCGTTGAACTGCAGTTCATGTTGTTCAGTTACGGATGTCACTGTTACTGATAGTTGAAAGTTGTATAGCAGTTTGCTGCGGGGTGGCATTGTGGTCGACGTCACCACCCATTTTTGATTACTGTGCGCGTGTGGGCATGGTTCAGGGGGTTCTCACGGCTCCTCAGCACTCGGACGCCGAGTTGTTGGCTGCCCACGTCGCCGGTGATCCTTCGGCCTTCGAACAGCTGTTCCGCCGTCACCACCGTCGGCTCTACCGACTCGCCCGGGCCACCAGCCGCACCCCCGAGGATGCCGCCGATGCGCTCCAGGAGGCGATGCTGTCAGCACACCGCGGAGCCGCCAACTTCCGCAATGACGCCGCCGTCACCAGCTGGCTGTACCGCATTGTGGTGAACGCCTGTCTGGACCGTCTGCGTCGCACCAAGGCACACGTCCCGATCGAACTCGAAGAGGACGTCTACACCCTCGACGACCCCGCAACCAATATCGATACCTCCATCGTCATCCAGAAGGCCCTGCTCCGGCTACCCGTCGAGCAGCGCGCCGCGGTCATCGCCGTCGATATGCACGGATATTCGGTGGCCGATGCCGCCCAGCTGCTCGGTGTGCCCGAAGGCACGGTGAAGAGCCGCTGCGCGCGGGCACGCGCACGCCTGGCCGTCGCCCTGCACTATCTCGACAAAGCCGGCTCCGTCGAACCGGAAACCATCGACTACTAGCCGTGTGCCGCCGTGTCACGATCCGCCTACCAATTGGGCAACTGGCGTGGCCAGCGGTAGCTGGATATGGGAACAATGAACTCAAATGGTCAGCAGCCCCCCGGACAGTCCCGAAGGCGAAGGTAACCTCGAGATGGTGAACCTCGCCGAGGTACCCCTGTCACTCGAGGTCCTGGCCGACCTGCAAGCCGGCGTCTATGACGCGCGGGACGCCGAAGTACTTCGGCAACGGGCAGAGCAGGATCCGGATGCGCGCACAGCGCTCGCCGCCCTGGATCATGTGCGTGCCGACCTGGTGGCGTGGATGGAGAGCCCCGCGCCCGAAGTGCCCGGGTCCGTCGTCGACAACATCGTTGCCGCGTTGCAGGCCGAGTCGGCCAAGTCGACGTTGCCCGCGGTAGCTGAGCATGCCGCTCGGCCCGCCGATCCCCGGCTCAACCTGGTGACCGGTCCGGTTCCACTGGATCATCGCCGGCGCCCCGCGGCAAAGCGTCGCTGGATCGCATACTCCAGCGCGGGGTTGGCGGCGGCTGCCTGTGTCGCCGTCGCCCTCACCGTGGTTGCGCAGAACAATCACCGCGCCTCCGAGACCACCACCGCCGTGGCGGGTCCATCGCTCTCGCAACAGATCGCACCCAAGACGGCCGCTCCGATGGCGCCGGAGTTACCCCCGCAGAGCGCATTGGGTGAGGCCGCCTTCCCGATCTCCGGGAATGAGATCACCGCGCTCGTCGGCCGCACTCCCGCGTTCGGCGATCTTGAAAATGCCGCGCGGCGCGCGTCCTGCCTCACCGGTCTCGGCTTCTCCGCCTCGACACCTGTGCTCGGCGCGCAGACTCTCGATGTCGACGGCCCCGCTGTGCTGATGGTGCTGCCCGCCGAACGGCCGGGCGAGCTGTTGGCCGTGGCCGTGCGGCCCGGATGCAACCAGTCTGATCCACAGCGTGTGGCCCAGACCCGGATCGGTGCCGCACCCGGCCGGTAGGACGCCGTCCCCACCCGCTATCTCCCACCGCCCGCCCCGTGTATCTCCCACCGCCCGCCCCGTGCGGAACATCCGGCTCTAGGCTGTTGTTTCAGCACTCGCAGGGCCTTGTGTGGAACAGGGACTCAGATCGGATCAGAAGGGAACCGCATGTCGGAGGTTGTATCGACCGAGTCCGAATCGGACGTCCACGAGCTCATCATCATCGGCTCCGGACCCGCTGGATACACCGCGGCGGTCTACGCAGCCCGTGCCCAGCTGAAACCGGTTGTCTTCGAGGGCACCCAGTTCGGCGGCGCGCTGATGACCACCACCGAGGTCGAGAACTACCCCGGATTCCGCGAGGGCATCATGGGGCCCGATCTCATGGATCAGATGCGTGAACAGGCCATCCGCTTCGGCGCCGACCTGCGCACCGAGGACGTCGACGAGGTGTCTCTGCGGGGCCCGGTGAAGACCGTCACCGTCGGTAGCGAGGTCTACCGATCCCGGGCCGTCATCCTGGCCATGGGCGCCGCACCGCGGTATCTGGGTGTACCGGGCGAGGAGACCCTCCTGGGCCGCGGCGTGAGCTCCTGTGCCACCTGCGACGGTTTCTTCTTCAAGGATCAGGACATCGCGGTCATCGGCGGCGGTGATTCCGCGATGGAAGAAGCGACATTCCTCACACGGTTTGCCCGCAGTGTGACACTCATCCACCGCCGCGACGAGTTCCGCGCCTCCAAGATCATGCTGGAACGGGCCTACGCGGATCCCAAGATCAACGTCCTGACCAACACCAAGATCATCGGAGTGGAGGGCACCGATTCGGTGACCGGCCTCAAGCTGGAGAACGCGGTGACCGGGGAGTCCTCGCAGCTGCCCGTCACCGGCATGTTCGTCGCGGTCGGACATGACCCGCGCAGTGAACTCGTCCGTGAGGTCGTCGATGTCGATCCCGACGGATACGTGCTGGTGCGGGACAGAAGCACCTACACCTCATTGGAAGGCGTGTTCGCCGCCGGCGACCTCGTCGACCGGACCTATCGCCAGGCCGTCACCGCCGCCGGAAGTGGTTGCGCCGCAGCCATTGACGCCGAACGGTGGCTCGCCGAGACTGCGCATTCCCAGACCCTTATCGAGGCCTAGCCTCACCGCCACTGATCACAAGGAGAATTATGAGCGACCACGCAACCGTTACCGTCACCGACGATTCGTTCCAGGAGGATGTCGTCTCTAGCAACAAGCCGGTGCTGGTGGACTTCTGGGCGACCTGGTGCGGGCCCTGCAAGATGGTGGCCCCCGTGCTGGAGGAGATCGCCAAGGACCACGGTGACGCGCTCACCATCGCCAAGCTGGATGTGGACGCCAACCCGGAGACCGCTCGCGCGTTCCAGGTGACCTCGATCCCCACGCTGATCCTGTTCCAGAATGGTGAGGCAACCAAGCGTATCGTCGGCGCCAAGAGCAAGTCGGCGTTGCTACGTGAGCTGGATGGGGTCGTCTAACCGGCCCGACACCGCCCGGTCGACAACGCCGGGAGTTTCACCCATCGCCTAGGCATCTGAGACAATAATGCCGTCCAGACGACGGGCAGCCGCTGTCCGGTCGATGGTCGTGCGGTTTCTTGTGAAAGGCGGAGTATGACGACAGGCGCGTCGAACATTCGCCACGGCGATCGAGGCCCGGCCGTCACCGAGGTGCGCGAGGTACTCACCGCACTCGGGTTCCTGGAGGACCCCGATGAGGTCCTGGCGACCGGTCGGCACGTCGTGGTGGACCACTTCGATGCGACGTTGGACGACGCCGTGCGCGCGTTCCAGCAGCGCCGCGGCCTGCTGGTCGACGGCATCGTCGGTGCCGCGACCTATCGCACCCTCAAGGAAGCCTCCTACCGTCTCGGGGCACGCACCCTTTTCCACCAGTTCTCGGCACCCATGTACGGCGACGATGTGGCGACCCTGCAGGCGCGTCTGCAGGATCTCGGGTTCTACACCGGCCTCGTCGACGGTAACTTCGGCCTGCAGACCTACAACTCGCTCATGTCGTACCAGCGGGAGTACGGGATGACGGCCGACGGCATCTGTGGCCCCGAGACCCTGCGCTCCTTCCAGTTGTTGGGCCGGCACGTCACCGGCGGATCTGCGCACGCCATTCGCGAGACCGAGCACGTCCGTAACGCCGGCCCGCAGCTTTCGGGAAAGCGCATCGTGATCGACCCCGGTCTCGGCGGAGTCGACCGTGGCGTCATCGTGCCCGGCCGCGAGGGCCCGACCAGCGAAGCAGACATGTTGTGGGACTTGGCAAGCCGCCTCGAAGGACGTATGACCGCCATCGGGATGGACACCTACATCTCGCGCGCCATTCAGAACAACCCCACCGACATCGAGCGCGCCACCTACGCCAACAATGTGGGTGCCGATCTGATGATCAGTCTTCGTTTCGACTCGCAGCCCACGGTGGCTGCCAGCGGCGTCGCGTCCTACCACTTTGGCAACATGCACGGCTCGGTGTCCACCATCGGACACATGCTGGCCGACTTCATTCAACGAGAAGTGGCGGCGCGCACCGGGTTACGTGACTGTCATGCGCACGGCCGCACCTGGGACCTGCTGCGTCTCACCCGGATGCCGACCGTTCAGGTGGACATCGGATACATCACCTCGCCGAATGACGTCTCCGTCCTCAGTGCCGCACACTATCGCGATGTGGTCGCCGAGTCGATTCTGGCCGCGGTCAAACGCGTGTACCTGCTCGGCAAGAACGACAGGCCCACGGGCACATTCACCTTCGACGAGCTGCTGGCCCACGAATTGTCCGCGGGGAGCTAGTTCCCGCGTCGCACCTCGATGGCGCTCGCCGGGCAGAGGTGAGCCGCCGCAGCGGCTTCCGCCGCCTGATCCGCACGTAGCGCCCCGGCACTCCGTGGCATGGCGGTGCCGTCTGCATCTGCACCGAACAACTCCGGGTGTTGCGCAATGCAATATCCCGATCCCATGCACAGGTCCTGATCGACGGTCACGGTGAACCCGCCGCCGGGCATGCTCATGCTCACGCCCTCGTGAGGGTGACGGGCAGTCCGCCGTCCAGGGTCACCGAGAAATTGAAGTGATGCTTGGGTTTCCAGCCCCTTGGCAGCGTCAGCCGATATCTCTGGAAAATGATCGCCAGCAAGAACTGCGCATTCATGTACGCCATTCCGGTACCCAGACAGTGGTGCCTGCCCGACCCAAATGGCATGAACGCCAACCTAGGGCGCTGCTTTGCCAGTGCCTCGTCCATGAATCGGTTGGGGTCGTAGGAGTCGGGGTCCACCCACCATCGTGGATCTCGATGCATCGAGTACAGCGACGGGCCGACTATGGTGTGCCGTGGGATGAAGTACCCGCCTATCACGTCGTCTTCCATGGCGAACCGCGGATTGAGGGGGTGGCCCTGCAGCCTCTGTCCCTCGTCGAAACACGCCTTCGCCCAAGCTAACTTGGGCAAGTCATCCGGGGTCGGAAGTGCGCCGTGTAATGAGCCAACCTCTGTGTACAGGCGCCCGAGGTGACCGGGCTGCGCCAGCAGTAGCGCAAGCGTCCACGACAGCGACGCCACCACCGTCTCGTATCCACCCGCCATCAAGATCATCAGTTCCATACTGAGATCCCGTTCGGACAAGGGACTTCCGTCATCGTAGGTGGCCTCTAGCAACAGGCTCAACAGGTCCGGCGTCTCGACAGGATTGCGGCGACGCTCCTCAATCAGCCGCCTCGTCAGTCGCCGCAGTCGCCACATCGACCTGGGTGCGGTATCCCGACCGGGCAAGGGGAGCAGCCGTGGCAAGGGGCTCATCAGCGTCACCGAAGCCATCAGCGACATGAAAGTTCTTAAATCAACGTCGGTCTCGTGGATCTCTTGCTCGGTGATCGCCGATGAGAACATGGCGCGAAGGAACGCTGGCAAGGTCACCTGCGCGATGGCGTGCTGCAGATCCACCGCCTGACCGGTGTCAACCCACCCTGACCACCGGTCCACTCGGATGACGAACTCGTCGGCGATCACCTCGGCTACCCGCGCCAGGTGGCGACGCCCGAACATCGGCATGAGCATCCGGCGTCGCTGCCGGAACTTCTCCCCCTCGAGCATCGGAATCGCCGCGCCGATCATGCCCATCGCCGCCTGGCCCGGCCCGATCATGCTGTAACGCCCCGCGGGATCATCCATCACCTGGCTGGCGTAGTCCGGATGGTTTACCACGACAATGTTGCCGCCCAACGGAAAAGGGACACGATAGACATCGCCGTACTCGTTGGCGCAGCGCCGAAAGAACTCGAAGGGTTCCCGCCGCATCTCCAGGACGCTCCCCACCACGGGTCGGCCAACAGGGCCGGGCGGGGTCAGCGCAGAGCTCCCCACACCCCGCACTGCGCTCGATGCCGGCGGTATTCCTGCACGGGTCATCCACCACGGGTCATGCCGTAAGGACGCGAATCTCCCCTGTGCCCTGGCGATCTCGTTGACTTCGCGCACCGTTGGATTCATCGGCAGTGGCCCCCACTGCCCCGCAAGCTCGCGTGGTATGCCCTGTCCTGTTGCGGGGCTTTGGGTTTGAGCGCCTACGTGATTCTCTACGGGACAGGTCCCGGCCGTGGGCGAGGCCAGCGGTGACTGCGGCATATTCATCAGTTCCTTTTCCGGAGTTCGATCACGCGGCCGGAACAACCTGTTTGACGGGCGCGCTTCGCGCCGGTCCCAACACCCTGGCCCCGACCTCGTCGCGATAGCGCTGACACGTCGGCGAGTACGCCGCGATCACGACGGCCAGGAGATTCAGCACCGTAGACAGGACGGCCAGCGCCCATGACGGACCGGGCCCCAGCCCCAGATGAATCGCGAAATAGTTCGGCAACGTACAGATAATCGTGTAGGCCAGATATACCCCGGGTGCGACGAACGGGATTATCGCCCAACGGTATCCACGCATATGTGGTCGTATTGCGACGAGTACCCACGCGATCATGACCAAGAACCCGCCGTTTTGCACCAGACTGGGCAGTGGCACACCGAGGACCAGCGCGTTGTTGCTGTAGTACTGCATCACACCGAAATGACTGTTGACCATCTCGCCGATGCATTCGGCGATTCCGAACACCACCGCGAATGCGATGAGTGTCCAAGCGGCCCAGCCCTTCTTGATCATCTCGTAGACCACCAACGCCGTGGGCGCGGTGCCCACCCACACCAGCGGAACGAAGATGGGTAACGGCCGGTCGGCAATGGTGACGTATGGCAGCACGTTGGTCATATACGTGGTGGCACCGATGACGTCGAGCCATGGCTCGACGAAGTACGGCAGGATGGTCACCCCGCTCAGCATGATGAGCCAGTACATCAGGGCGTCTTCATGCCTGCGCATGGTCATCCAGCCCACCCATACGAGGGAAATCGCAAGGCACGCAACAAGTACGGCGACAACCACCCACGCCCACCACGGCTCGCCATGAATGACCGGGGGCAAACCCCACTGCGCGCCCGCGCTCAGCCCTGTGATCACACGTGTCCCTTCGCCGTCGGTTATGGATCCTTTCGGACAGTAGTGTCTTGTTTAAGAACATGTCAATCATTTCGAGACAACTCATTCCACGCAAGGACATGGCTCGCCCGGTGCCTCGGTAGTCGGCTATCCTCGGCCGCATGGTGGACCCATCGGGATCGCCGATCCGGATGGCCGATCGGCAGCGCGCCCGCCGCAGCGAGCTCGTCAAAGAAGAGGTGGTCGAGGCCGCCCTGGCGGAGTTCTCCGAGCGCGGATATCACCAGACGTCCATCGCACATATCGCGGAACGGCTCGGCACCGGGCACTCGATGTTCTATCGGTACTTCACCAACAAGCGCGATATCCTCGAACACGTGGTTCAGCACGCCACACAGCGCACCATCGAAACTCTCAGTCATACGCTGCCCGGCAGCATCACGTCGCTGGACGAATTCCATGATTTCGCAGTAAATCTCGGGCTTGCGTATATCGGAATGGTGGTTGCCGATCCACGTCTGTCGCGCCTGATGCTGCAGCAGGGCGCAGCGGTGGATGCGGAGATGACCGAACAGTTCTGTCGTGTATTCGACGCAGGGGCTTCGGTTCTCGCCGGCCTACTGCGCAATGGCATCGAATCCGGATATGTGCGGCCGGATATCGACGTCGAGGCCGTCGCTGATTCGGTGGCAGGTATTCCGCTGGGTGTGCTCGCCCGTTACGGACACGATCCCGATCAGGACATCCTCGCGTCTCGAGTGCGTGCCACCGCCGACCTCGTCTGCCGGGGAATCGCACCCTGAGGGGAATACGCCCCTACCGGTGAGCGTTTTCCGCGGCTGTGAACACTTTCACGGTCGGCGACGCGACCATCACGCAGCTGACCGAACTCGAGGTGTGGCCCATCCCGCCGCGTGATTGGTATCCGGCCATCAGTGACGAGCAGCTTGCCTTCGCCCGAGCGGCCTATGCACCCTCGGCCGTTACCGAGGACGGTGCCGAGCTGATCTTCGCCATCCACAACTACCTCATCGAGTTGGGCGATGCGGTGGTGGTCGTCGATACCTGCTCGGGCAATCACAAGAACCGGCCCTTCTTCCCGGACCTGCACATGCTCGATACCGACTACCTGACCCGCCTCAAACGGGCGGGATTCGATCCCGCCGATGTCGACATCGTCATCAACACCCATCTTCATATGGACCACTGCGGGTGGAACACACGGTTGACCGAGGACAGCTGGCGCCCCACCTTCTCGAACGCCACCTACCTATTCGACTCCACTGAGCTGAAATACCTTCAAACACAATGGGAATCGGCTCCGGCGGAAAAGTGGACCGACGGCGGCGGCTGGGTCTATCAGGACAGTGTGCTTCCGGTCCTCGAACACGCGACGCACGTCTTTATCGGACCAGGTCATCGGGTCCACTCCCACGGCGCCACCCACATCACTGCCCATGACACCGCGGGACACACGCCCGGACACCTGGCCGTCGAAATCAGCGCTCCGGGTGCGGGTGTGACCATCGCCGGCGACGCACTGCATCACCCCATGCAGGCCCAATTCCCAGATCTGCCCTTCTTCGCGGACGTCGATCCCCTCATGGACATCGCCGCACGCCGCTCACTACTTGGGCGATGCGCCGATGAAGGCCTTCGACTTGTGACCGCCCACTTCCCGGCACATCTACCGCTCGGTGTCCGCCGTAGCGGTACCGCGTTCGAATGGGACGGCCCGCAGGCCGTGGGGTAAGCCCGTGCCCTGCAGCGGCCGCTAGAACGCGGCGCCCACCACCGGTCCCGCCCCGGCGGGTTGCGGAATCTGCACGGATTCCAGCAGTCGCTCCAAGGCGGCTTCCACGTCGGCCTTCCAGCCGAGCCCACGGTCAAGCTCCAATCGCAGTCTCGGGAAATGCTGGTGCGGCGCCACCACGGTGAAGCCCACATCCTTCAGGAAGTCCACGTCGATCATGCACTGCTCGATGGTGCACTCGCCCAATACATTTGCGGCATCGGCGAATCTGGCCGTCGTTGGTCCTCGCGGACGAAGAGGATCTGATCCCGGACCTTCGCACAATTCCAACGCCTCATTGGTCCGGCCGAACGCCTCCAGCGCACGCACACCACGGCGCACCAACTCGGCGACGACGTTGGCGACGATGCTGTGCGGCAAGCCGTCTGATTCGTGCCCCGGCTCCACCCCCAGGGAAGTCAGCAGGACCGCATCGGCACTCACCGGGGCCGTGGGGAACAAGCGAGCTCGCGGCACCACTCCGGGCGGAGCGTACAACGCATACCCCACGGTGGCCGGCCGAGACTGCGGGCCGGTGACCGCGACCTGACCGCATGACCCCCACTCGAGCATGACCATCGACAGCCAGGCTTCCTTCTCGAACTCGGGGTCCGACAGGTGCTGGTTGTCTCCGACGGTAGCGGGGTCCACTTCCCAGAAGACGCACCGCCGGGCGTGCTTGGGCAGCTGCTCGAAACCATCGAGCCGCAAAGGAACGATCCGAGCCGACACTGGTCTTGTACGCCTCCACGTCTGGTCAACATGGTGCGCGGTACGCCTCTTGCGTCCGGCAACCCCTCAAGGATAAGCGAAGTTTCTGGTTTGGCACCCGCCGGCCTCGTCGCGATGCGCCGAAACCTTAACCGGCACCGCAGCCGAGCGAGCCGCTCCCTTGCTGGGCCGAAAACCCTTATTTACCAACCATTTTCGCGGCTCACCCGGATTTTGGCGGGTTTCACGTCACTGTGACGTTTTTCCCCTGTGGGCTAGGACGTTGCCTCGCCGGACATCATGTCGACAATTCGTTGCAAATCCTCGACCGAACCGAACTCGACGACAATCTTGCCCTTGCGCTTCCCCAGGCTCACCGTCACGCGGGTGTCGAAGGTCCCCGAGAGTCGTTCGGCGACATCCTGAAGACCGGGCATCTGGATCGGCTTGCGGCGCGGCGACGGTTTGGGGGCATCGCTACGGTTCGCCAGCGTCACCGCTTCCTCGGCGGCACGCACCGACATCCCCTCCGCCACGATCCGGGCGGCGAGCTCCTCCTGTGCCTCGGCTCCGCCATCAAGGGCGAGCAATGCACGCGCATGTCCGGCGGACAGCACGCCCGCCGCGACCCTGCGCTGCACCGCGATGGGCAGACGCAGCAGTCGGATCATGTTGGAGATCACCGGCCGCGACCGGCCGATCCGGGCGGCCAGTTCCTCGTGTGTTACTTCGAACTCGTCGAGAAGCTGTTGGTAGGCGGCCGCTTCTTCCAAGGGGTTCAGCTGTGCCCGATGGATGTTCTCGAGCAGTGCGTCGCGCAGCAGATTGTTATCGGCCGTCTCGCGGACGATCGCCGGGATGGTCTCCAAGCCCGCTTGTTGGGTGGCGCGCCACCGCCGCTCCCCCATGACCAGTTGATAGTCGCCACCCTCGGCCGCACGCACCACGATGGGCTGCATCACGCCGAATTCACGAATCGAGTGGACCAGCTCGGCGAGCGCCTCCTCGTCGAACACCTGACGCGGCTGCTTGGGATTGGGCTTGATGGCCGTCACCGGGATCTCACGATAGACCGCGCCGATATCTGCGGGTGGCGCTACCGGAGCCGTGGGGCCGCCACCGATGACCACATCGGCCGCGGCGTCACCCAGACGCGGACCCGAAGGGGTGGGCGAGCCGTCCGCTGGTGCGGTCGGGATCAGGGATGCCAGACCCCGGCCAAGTCCGCCCTTACGCCGTGATGCTGGCGACTGACTCATCGGTTACTTCTCCCTTTTTGCATCCACTCGGCACACGTGATCATCTTCCCGTAGCGCACGCCGCTCATTGCGGATCACTCGCCGATGGGCCCGGCCGCTGGGCGAGTTCGCGCGCGGCGTCCAAGTAACTCAGGGCGCCACGTGAACCCGGGTCGTATTCGAGGACGCTGGTCCCGTATCCCGGCGCCTCAGACACCTTGACGCTACGTGGGATGACCGAGCCCAATACCTTCGGGCCAAAGTGGCTACGCACCTCATCTGCCACCTGGTCCGCCAGCTTGGTCCTGCCGTCGTACATGGTCAGCAGAATCGTCGAGACGTGCAGCGCGGGATTCAGATGAGCCTGGACGAGTTCGATGTTGCGCAGGAGCTGCCCTACACCCTCGAGCGCGTAGTACTCGCACTGGATGGGAATCAGCACTTCGTTGGCAGCGACAAGCGCGTTGACCGTCAACAGACCGAGCGAGGGCGGGCAGTCGATGAAGACAAAGTCGAAGGCGTCGGTGGGCAGCCCCGCGATCGCACCACGCAACCGTCCTTCACGAGCGACCATCGAGACCAACTCGATCTCGGCGCCGGCCAGGTCGATCGTCGCCGGAACACAGAACAGGTGCTCGCTCTGCGGGCTGGATTGGATCGCGTCCTTGATGGGAATCTCGCCAAGGAGAACCTCGTACGAGGACGGGGTGCCCGCCCGATGATCGGCACCCAGCGCTGTACTCGCGTTGCCCTGCGGATCAAGGTCGATCACCAGAACATTGAGCCCCTGCATCGCCATCGCCGCGGCGAGGTTCACCGCGGTCGTGGTCTTCCCGACGCCACCCTTCTGGTTGGCGATCGTCAGCATTCTGCGATGTGCCGGCTTCGGAAGTCGGACCGATCCTTGTTTGATTTGGGTCGCGCGCTGAGCGGCTGCACCGATGGGAGTCTCCGACTCCTCGAAGTCCGCGGGCGATCGGTGGCCGTCACCCACTGCGCCGGTTTCACGTGAAACATCGTCGCTACTCACTGTCGTCTCCTTGATCGGATGCTCATCGGCTCCGCTTTCGCGTCCCGCCACGGGAGCTCCCCCGCCGGATGTCTCCGTCGCATTCTTTCCGCCGCGCGACCACCACCGTGGTGGGCGGATCGAGGTACCGCGTGCCACATTGCACCACCCTCACATCGTCAGCACCGAGCAGGCTCAGCGCGCTACCGAACTGCTGCACTTCTTCATCGGCGCGATCGCCTTTGATCGCCAGCATGCGTCCGCCGACCCGTGTCAACGGAAGGGACCAGCGGCCGATCTTGTCGAGTGCCGCGACCGCCCGAGAGGTGACCGCATCCGCCCCGCCGACCGCCGTCACAACACTCGGCTCCTCGGCTCGGCCCCGCATCACCGATACGTTGGTCAGCCCCAGCCTCTCGATCATTTCACGGAGGAAGTCGGTGCGGCGCAGCATCGGCTCGACGAGAACGATATCTACATCGGGTCGTGCGATACCCAACGGAATACCCGGCAATCCGGCGCCGCTGCCGACATCGATTACGCGCTCCGCGGGATCGAGCAGCTCTCCCAGAACCGCACTGTTGAGAATGTGGCGCTCCCACAATCGGTCGGCCTCACGAGGACCGATCAGGCCCCGCTCCACACCAGTCGTGGCAAGCGCTTCGACGTACTCGACCGCGACCGGAAGCCGCTCACCGAATATCTCGGTTGCGGCCTCCGGCACCGGGAGGGTCTCGCCGTGTTTCACGTGAAACATTCCTCCCGGAGCGCGGCCACTGAATTACATGGATGAGATTTGGTGGCTGTCAGTCGTGCAGGACGACGACGCGGCGCGACGGCTCCACGCCCTCGCTCTCGCTGTGCACACCGTCGATCGCCGCGACAGCGTCGTGCACGATCTTGCGTTCGAACGGAGTCATCGGCGCGAGTTCCTCGCGCTCGCCCGACTCCAGTACCTGCTGAGCGATCTTGGTTCCCAGCGCCGCCAGCTCGTCACGTCGCCGGCCACGCCAGTTCGCGATGTCCAGCATCAGGCGGCTGCGCTCGCCGGACTTCTGCTGAACCGCCAAGCGGGTCAGCTCCTGGAGCGCATCAAGCACCTCGCCCTTACGGCCGACAAGCTTCGTCAGATCGCCGCCGCCGTCAATGCTGACGATCGCGCGGTCTCCTTCGACATCCAGATCGATGTCGCCGTCGAAGTCGAGGACGTCCAGGAGCTCCTCCAGGTAGTCGCCCGCGATCTCGCCCTCGGCAACCAGACGTTCTTCAAGGTCCCCTGTACGTGTCTCACCCTCCGGTGCGACGTCGACCTCGGCTGTGGTCTCCTCAGCCTGCGTGTCCAGATCAGTCATCGTTCTTCTCCTTTGTCACGCCCGTGCAGAATCGCGGGCGGTTAGCGCTTGCGGCGACGATCGGGCCGGGCACCCGGCTTCGGGGTGCGGCTCGTCGTGCCTGATCCATTTGTGGAGTTCGGGGAAGCCTGTCCCCCGGTGTCCTCGTCCGTACCATCGGACTCCGCAACCTCGACGCCGTCTGCGTTGTTGTCGGACTCGTCTGCTTGTTTGGTCGGTTGGTTCTTGCCGCCACGTGTCGGCTTGGCACCCGGCTTCGGGGCGTTGGCTGCCCGACGCTCCAGATCCGCCTGCTTCTTCTCTTCTTCTTCCTTGGCGATGTTGTTGAAGACGTAGTGCTGCTGCCCGAACGTCCAGATGTTGTTCGCCACCCAGTACAGGATGATCGCCAGCGGCAGGAACGGTCCACCGACCACCACGCCCAGCGGGAAGACGTACAACGCCAACCGGTTCATGATTTGGGTCTGCGGGTTGGCTTGAGCCTCGGGGCTCTGACGCGCGATCGACGCCCGGCTGTTGAAGTAGGTTGCGACGCCGGCGAGGATCATCAATGGCACCGCGACACCCGCCACGGCCCACCTATTGAATTCGGTGAACGCGTCCAGACCCGTGGTCTGAATCATGGTCGCGCCCAGCGGCGCCCCGAACAGATTCGCGTCCAGGAAGTTGGCGACGTCACCCGCGCTGAAAATGTAGTTCCCGGTGGCGCGGTTCGCCTCCACCGACATATGCACCTGACCGAAGCCACCGGTGGTTCGGTTGAACGAACGCAACACATGGAACAGGCCCAGGAATACCGGGATCTGCGCCAGCATCGGCAGGCATCCCAGGATCGGGTTGAAGCCGTGATCGCGCTGCAGCTTCTGCATCTCCAGCGCCATGCGCTGGCGGTCGTTCTTGTACTTCTTCTGCAGCGCCTTGATTTGTGGCTGAAGCTCCTGCATCTGCCGCGTGGTCCGGATCTGCCGGACGAATGGCTTGTACAAAATCGCGCGCAGGGTGAACACGAGGAACATCACCGACAGCGCCCACGCGAAGAAGTTCTTGGGCCCCAACAGGTAGGCGAACAGCTTGTACCAAACCCACATGATCGCCGAGACCGGGTAATAGATGAACCCGAGACTGAACCAATCAAACATCCGCTGTACTCCTCCGCACGCTCGCGTGCTCTACGTCCCCGTGCTTGGTATGGCGTTCAGGGATCGGATCCCACCCACCGTGATGCCACGGCCCACACTTCAGTAAGCGAATCGCGGCCAACCAACCGCCGCGGACCAGTCCGTGCACACTCAATGCCTCAACTGCGTACTGACTGCAGGTCGGCATGAATCGACAACTGGGCAACCGCATCGGTGAGATCCAGGTCTGATACAGGCGGATCAGAAAGATCACGGCCCGTGCCGGACGGCTCCTCATCGCTGCCGTTCTGGCACTGGTTCCTGCCGCCGTACCGACCGATCGATTCCGTCTCGCAATTGCTGACGCAGGCTCGCCGATAGTGCGGTGCCGCTGCTGGGCAATGCCCTGATCACCATGCGATCCACCGGTTCAAGTCCGGGCAGCACTTCTGCGGCAACATGCCGAAGCCTGCGAGATACCCGGTGGCGTACCACTGCTCCACCGACCGACTTTCCGACGATCAAACCGATCTTCGGACCCTCGGCGGGCCCGGACGTGGAGCCCACGCAGCCGCGCTGGAGGTGAATCACCAAGTCCGCGTGGGCACTTCGCACTCCACGCTTGACGGTCTGCCGGAATTCGGATGATTTAGTCATCCGGTGTCGAGTCGGTAACACCGACTACCTACCTGCGCCCGAAACTCAGGCGGTCAGTTCCTTGCGGCCCTTACGACGCCGGACCGCAATGATTGCGCGACCCGCACGGGTGCGCATGCGCAACCGAAAACCGTGGGTACGCGCGCGACGCCGATTGTTTGGCTGGAAGGTCCGCTTGCCCTTTGCCACCGCTACTACTCCTTCATGTCCGTCACGCCATCAACTGACATCACTCACGCCGTACGTTCACGACGCATGCGATGTGCTGAGACGCATCAGTCCGTTGGTACTTCTCACTCGCCACCGGCGCGGTGCCTACGGAATCTCGGGTTTCATCCCTGATGACGTGCGGTTCGCGGCCGTGTCGCCAACGTTCGGGCGACTGTTTGAGGGTACTGACCTGCTCGGCGCCGGTCAAACTGATCACAACCGTCACACGCGTATCCCCTCTGCACAGGAGTCTGTCACCTTGACGAAAGTTGTCGCCGATGTCTCTGGATCGGTTGGCGGGGCGGAACAAAAACTGTTAGCTTCTGCGAATGCCGTTTCCACCGGGCGAAGACATCGGAACCACTCACACGGGCCGATGCCGATCGCGGTCGGACACCGACTAGCCGGTCCCCCGGAACAGGTGATCCGACGTGATCTCCTGGTATGCGCACACTGATCACCATGGGGGTGGTCTGCTTTGTTGTCCACAGGTGTGGATAACCGTGTGGAAAGCCACGACCAATCATTGAAAAGGGGCTAATGTCGACGTGTCCCCTCCAGTAAGAGAGATGCTCGCCG